>DASUFX010000348.1:0-2877 GCA_036274355.1 Kofleriaceae bacterium
GGAATGCGTCGTGAAAGCGCGAGAAGTCCGGCAGGTCGGGCACGTCGGACACGAGCGACTTCACGCGCGCCGCGAAGACCGCCTGCTCGGCCGCGCCCCCTTCGGCGAGGCGCTTCTCGACGGCGCGCGCGATGTCGGCGAGCGCCTTGACGAGGTGCCCGACGTCGCTCAGCGTATTGTTGATGTTGATCTGGACGAGCACGCTGTTCCGCGACGTCTTGTTGATCTGAATGTCGTACTCGCTCGCCAGCAACGCCTTGAACTGCGTGCCGTCGTACCCGGCGTTGCCGCACAGGAGCGTGACGCGCGTCGGGTCGAGGAAGAATTCGTCGGAGTCGAGCGCCTGCATCGTCTTCGCGACGTTCCAGCCCGGCGCGCCGTAGTCGGCGAAGCCGGACTGGCGGTACTGCTCGGGAATCATCTCGGCCGGCGTCGCCGCCCGGAAGTACTTGGAAATGAGCGGGTGGCCGTTGATGTCGCGACGCAGCTCGATCGCGAGCTGGATCGCCCGCTGCACGAGCTCGTAGCCCTCGAGCTCCACCTGCCTCCGCGCGAGGTCGAGCGTCGCGATGATCTGCAGGTTGGGTGACGTCGACGTGTGCGTGAAGAACGACTCCTTGAACATCGGCTCGATCGTGTGGAAGTCCTGGTCGGCAACGATCACGACCGATCCCTGGCGCAGCGACGACATCGATTTGTGCACCGAATCGGTCTCGTAGACGCGGATGCGCACCTTGTCGGGATCGGGCAGCAGCGTCGTTTCCAGCAGTTTCTTGTTCTTGGGATCGATCTCGCCGACCTTCGCCTTGAAGGTCGCGTAGCGCGCGCGGTAGGCGGGATCGCGCATCATCGCGCGAAGCTTCGCCGCGGCGCCCATGGCGGTGCGTCGCCGCAGGAACGGCGAGAAACGCGCGAAGCCGAACCACGCCTCGTCCCACAGGAAGATGAGGTCGGGCTTGATGGCGAGACACTCGAGCATCGTCTGCTCGACGTTCGCGACGTGGCCGTCGAAGGTGCAGTTGGTCAGCACCACCATCTTGGCCTTGTCGAGCTTGCCCTCCGCCTTCAGGTCGAGCAGCGCCTGCTTGATCGGCCGGATCGCGAGGCTGCCGTACATCGAGTATTGCGTCAGCGGGAAGGCGTCGATGTAGTACGGCTGGGCACCAGCGAGCACGAGGCCGTAGTGATGCGACTTGTGGCAGTCGCGGTCGATCAGGACGATGTCGCCGGGCGCGAGCAGCGCCATGTGCACGATCTTGTTCGACGTCGACGTGCCGTTGGTGACGAAGAATGCGCGGTCGGCGCCGAATGCGCGCGCGAACTTCTCCTGCGCGACCTTGATGTTCCCGGTCGGCTCGAGCAGGCTGTCGAGGCCGCCCGTCGTCGCCGACGATTCGGCGAGGAACAGGTTCGTCCCGTAGAACTCGCCCATGTCGCGGATCCAGTTCGACTTGAAGATCGACTTGCCGCGCGCGACCGGCAGCGCGTGAAACGTTCCGATCGGCCGCTGCGCATACTTCTTGAGATTGTCGAAGTACGGGGTGGCGTATCGGTCGGCGATGCCGTCGAGGACGGAAAGATGGATCTCGAGCATCTCTTCCAATCCGTAGAAGATGCGGCGGATGCCCGCGGCTTCGTCGGCGCCCGCGAGCGCGCCGACGTCGCGATCGGTCGCAAGATATATGTCGAGCTCGGGACGATAGGCGAGCAGCACGCGCGACAGCGCGGTACCGAGGTCGGCGCCCTGCACGTTGCCGCCTTGCGGCACGTGCGGAGCGAGCAGATCGCGCAGGTCGTGCACCGTGTATTGCGACGGATAGGCGAACCCGTCGAACACGACCACCGCCTGGACGTTGTAGTTGATGATCGCCGCGAGGATGGCGTCCTCGAAGCTGCCGACGACGACCGGCTCGTAGACGAACGCGTCGGTGTCGCGGCGCAGTCCGCGGAACGCTTCGCGCATATCGCCCCACGTGGAGCGCTCGCCCGGCGTGACGATGAGCACTTCGAAATAGGGCTTGCGGGCCTGCCCGCGGCCGAGCCCAGGCGGCAGCACCTCGGGAACGTGCGCCTCGCCTTCTTCGTCGACGAGCCATGCCCCGGGATCATCCCGATAGCTGTTCGAAAGGAGCGAAACGCTGATCCGTTGCGCGAGCCGCGCGAGACCGGTCCAGTCGGACGTCTGCAGCCGCTCCTTCAGCGCCGCCATAAGGCCCGGCCCGGGATATCCGCAGAGGTCCTCGATCGGCGCCAGATCCTGCAGCGCTTCGACGAGCTCGGTGCGAAGCGCATCGGGCTTGCCGCCCGCGGCCAGCGACCGGGCGAGCCGGTGCACCGTGCGCCAGCGCTCGACGCGCGCATGCGACGCGGAAAAGTAGTCCGAGAGTCCCTTGCGTGCCTGCGATTGATCGAGTGTCGACATCCTTCTCTCTCCTTTCGATGCGAAAGCCGCGGAAGCTTCGCGGCCGTCCACGACGCTTTCGTGCGCGAAATGCGCTGCGAGAGGCGCCGTCCGGCGCAGTGCTCGATGAACGCGTTGCCGCGCTCGCGAACCGTGTCGCCAACGGGAGGCGCTGTGATGCGCGGCCCACGGCCGCGCCTCCGGCGCATCCGACTCGTTCACATCGTCTGCTTGCGAAGGAGTCGAGTCTTCGCATTTCTCGACACGGATGACGGCTCGTGTGCCGTCAGCGGAGCGTACGCACGCAGCCGCGGCTGCTGCGTCTTCGCGAGAGCGCGGCATCGCGCCGCCGCGCTGAAGGGACGCTTCGTCGTTGGGGCGGTAGCCGCGATGCGTGCGCAGCGTGCGCCGACGAATCGTCGAGGCCACGCCTCCAGTCGGACCGCGTCTTCAGTCAGACCGCGCCTGGCGGCGCC
>DASUFX010000349.1:0-2475 GCA_036274355.1 Kofleriaceae bacterium
CAGTGGGGCGGCCCGTTCGTCGAGATCAATCGCTGGATGCGCGGCCTGCTCGGCGACGACGTCAAGAACTGGAAACAGTACGACCCGACGACGCTCATCGACAAGCTGAAGCCCGGCACGCTCGCCCTCTACATGGACTGCGGCACCGAAGACGGCTTCGCGCTCAACAACGGCATGGCGTGGCTGCACGATCTCTTGCTCGAAAAGAAGATCGAGCACGCGTACTTCGTCGGTCCGGGCGGCCACGACTTCGGCTTCTGGAAGCCGCGGCTACCCGAGAGCTTGAAGTTCCTGCGCGATCACGTCGCCAAGCCGGCGACCTGATCACTTCGAAGCGGCGAGCGCTTCGTCGATCACCGTGCGGAACGCCTCGGGCGGCAGCGCACCGCGCACTTCCTGGCCATTCACGAGAAACGTCGGCGTCGCCTGAACGCCGATATCCTTGGCAGCATCCATCTCGGTCTCGAGCGCGTTCTGATACGTGTGCTGGTCGAGCGCCGCGGTCAGCCTCGTCACATCGAGTCCCGCTTGCTGCGCATACCCGATGATCGCGTCGTGCGACAGATCGGCCTGGTTCGCGATCATCACGTCATGCAGATCCCAGAATTTGCCCTGCGCATCCGCTGCGAGCGATGCCTCGGCGGCGAGCCGCGCCTCGCTGTGCACCGGCAGCTGCTTGACGACGAGCCGCAGCTTGCCCGGGTACTCGTCCCAGATCTGATCGATCGTCCCCAGCACGATGCCGCAGTACTTGCACATCAGATCCTGAAACAACACGATCGTCACCGGCGCATTCGCCGGGCCGCGCGACGGTCCTTGGTCGAGCTTCAGCTTCGCGATCGTGTCCTGACCGATCAGCCTCGGCGCGTCATCGTCGTCGATCGCATGCGCCGTGACCGCTCCTCCACCAGGCAGCACTGGTGCATTGACGTGCCCACCGCTTCGGCGTGCCGCTCCCGACACCGCTTTCTGCGCGACGACCGGTGTCGCCGCCAGTGTTCCCACTTGCGGTTTCGCGCTCGGGCCATCCGAACGCTTCGCGACGATCGCCGTCGTACCAATTGCCACGAACACTGCTGCTGCGAGTCCAATCTTCAACATGGTCGATCCTTCCGGGTTTGGAGAAGCATCGACACGAGACACACCCACGAGCGGCAGCGCCGCGATGACGGCTGCCGCAAAGCCTTTGCGCGGCCGCGTACCGCGCAGCGACCGCTCGACAAGCTCACTCACACCAGTCGCCAGGTACCGGCGCCCGCGCGTCAGTCGCTGCATGGCCGCATCCTCCGAGACGCCGAGCACGGCCGCGACGTCGCGAATCGATCGGTTCTCGCAGTAGTACAGCACCAGCGTCTCGCGATAGCTGTCGGGAATGCGCGCCAGCGCCTCCCGCACCACGCGATCGACTTCGGCCTGCGCGGTCGCATCGAACGGATTACCGTCGAGTGCCGGCACGTCGTCGTCGACAGCCGCCTCACGATCCGTGCGCTTGCGTGCCTTGCGCGCGAGGTTGCGCGCGATCCCGCACAGCCACGAACGCAGCCGCCCGGTTTCGCGGAGCTGACCGAGCTGGCGCCACGCGGCGATGAACGTGTCCTGCGCGACGTCCTCGCTGAGTGCCCAATTTCCGGTCGAGCTGAACGAGACCGCACAGACCACGTCCTGGTACCGACTCACGAGGAGCCCGAACGCTTCGCGCTCGCCGCGCCTGCTGGCTTCGACGAGCTCCGCATCCGTCTTCGCGATGTGTCCCATGTCGCCCCTGTGTTCCTCGCCGGCGCCGAAACCTGACAAGAAAAGCGTTCGTGGCTGCTAACCAGCCACAAACCCAGGGCATTCCTACGCAGTGAACGCGCGCCGCTCGATCCCGAGCTTGCGCATTTTGCTCTGCAAGGTGGCGGGCTTGAGCCCGAGGCGCGCGGCAGCGCCACCGGCGCCGTAGATCTTTCCGCGCGTCGCACGGAGAGCGGCTTCGATCGCATGCGTGGCGGCACCATCGAAGCTCGTCGCGGGCGCTCGCCGCACCGTCAGCGCGCGCGGCAGCACGAGCTCGCTTCCGTCGCTGATGATCAACGCGGCCTCGAGCACGTTCGCCAGCTCGCGCACGTTGCCCGGCCAGTCGTGCGCCTCGAGCTGCGCGAGTACCGCCGACGGCACGGTCGGTACGGGCACTCCGAGCCGTGCGCACAGCTGCTGGAGCAGCGCGCTCGCGAGCGGAGCGATGTCGTCGCGGCGTTCGCGCAGCGGCGGCAGCTCGAGCGAGAACACGTTGACGCGATAGAACAGATCCTCGCGGAACGCGCCGTCGGCGACGAGCGCTGGCAGTGAACGCAGCGTAGCCGCGATCAGGCGCACATCGGTCGCGATCTCGTCGCTGCCGCCGACGCGACAAAACGTTCCGGTCTGGATCACGCGGAGTAGCTTCACTTGCGCGGGCAGCGGCAGCTCTCCGATCTCGTCGAGGAACAGCGTGCC
>DASUFX010000350.1:0-9954 GCA_036274355.1 Kofleriaceae bacterium
CTTTGCCGGCGATTGGCATGGCAATCGGGTCGGCGATACCCCTGTGGTCCGCGTCGGTCCAGGCATCGACGCGACACTGACAATCGACACGATCGACAAGCACGGCCTGCGTGGTCACCTGCTCGTGAACACGTCGGTTCCAGGCGTTCCTCTGGTCGACGCGCCTGTCATGTCGCTCGAAGCGGCCGAGGCCGACGCGCTCGCGACGATGACGTTCTCGGGCGCACCCTTGCGCGTGTACCTCGCGTTCGTTCCGGTGCTCGGCGTCGGCGGCGATGCGCTCGCCGTGATCGCGCTCTACGACTCCCACCGCGTCGAGCTGCGCCTATTACGTAGCGACCCCGATCCGCTCTACGCCATCTTCGCGCTCGGCGAGGGCTCTTGAGCTATTCTCGACGTCTCCGTGACGTGCCCGCACTGCCACGCGCCGCTCACTGCTGACGCTAGGTTTTGTCCCGCCTGCGGCAAGGCAACGTCACCGACCGAGTCCGGCACGAGCTGGCCGGCCGCGGGCAGCGCACCCGACCTCGTCGGCCGCGAGATCGCGGGGCGCTACCGCATCGTCAAGAAGCTCGGCGAAGGCGGCATGGGCGCCGTGTATCGCGGCGAGCAGCTTTCGCTCAAGCGCGCGGTCGCGGTGAAAGTGCTCAAGCCCGAGCTCGGTGCGAATCAGATGATCTTGCGCCGGTTCAACGCGGAGGCCGAAGCAGTCGCGAAGCTCAGCCACCCGAACACGGTCAACATCTACGACTTCGGCCAGGACAGCGACGGCTCGCTGTTCATCGCGATGGAGTTCATCGAGGGTAGGTCGCTGCGCGAGGCGATCCAGAAGGAAGGCCCGTTCTCACCGACGCGCTCGATTGCGATCGCGCTCCAGGTCGCAGCGTCGCTCTCCGACGCGCACGCGCACTCGATCGTCCACCGCGATCTCAAGCCCGATAACGTGATGCTCCAGGATCGCGGCCGCAACAAGGATGTCGTACGCGTGCTCGATTTCGGCATCGCGAAGCTGCGCGACGACAATCGCGCGACCCAGCAGGCGATGACGCAGGCGGGCGACATGCTCGGCACGCCGCAGTACATGGCGCCGGAGCAGATCCGTGGCGAAGCGATCGACGGCCGCACCGATATCTACGCGCTCGGCTGCATGATCTACGAGATGGTCACGGCGCGCCTGCCGTACGAGGCGCCGACGATCATGGCGATGCTGTCGAAGCATCTACTCGAGACTCCGGTGCCGCCATCGCAGCGCCGACCCGATCTCGCGATTCCCGCGTCGATCGATCAGCTCGTGCTCGGCGCGATGGCAAAGGATCCCAACGCACGCGCTGCCACGATGGAGCAGTTCGCCGAGCATCTGCAGTCGCTGCTCGCGACGCTGCCGGCGGATCCGAATCGCAGCGCTGGCATGTCAGTGCAGCAAGGCGCAGCAACGCCGTTCGCGCCACCGACGCAGCCGCCACCCGCGTACACACCGGCTGGCTTCGCACCGCCGACCACGCCGCCACCGTCGGGAGGCGCGAGCTACGCAGCGCCGACCCCACCACCCGCCGGTGTGGCCTACGCGCCGCCGAGCGCATCTGCGCCGACGGCCGCGTCGGGCAAGAGCCGCACGCCGATGTGGATCGCGCTCGGCGTGCTCGCACTCGGTGGCGCCGGCGCCGGCATCTTCTTCGCGACGCGCGACTCGGGCACGACTGCGAAAGCGGATAGCGAGGAGCCCGACGAGCACGAGAACACGCCCGACAAGGATGAGCCGGACGAGCACGAGCAGCCCGATGAACCCGCGCAGCCCGACAAGTGGGAAACGCCAGCGAACAACGGCGAGGATCCGTGGGCACCAAAGGCGCAGGGCGGGCGCGCGCCGAAGAACAAAGTCACCGCCGCCAAGCCGGCCGCTGCGAATCCACGGGCGATCGGCACCGACGCGACGCCAATTCCCGACGGTGCGAAGGTGCGCGTCGGTTCGGGATACACATCGCAGGTCTCGAGCGCGGCGCACGTGCACGTCAACGCCGCGAAGGGGATCCTGATCGCGATGGCGCCGCTGCTACCGGGCACGAACGATCCGCAGAAGCTCGGCGAGATGTGGACGTCGCAGACCGGCGTCACCGCGACGGGCAGCATGAAGATCATGAGCGCGGGCAAGCTACGGCCGGCGCTCGGCTTCGCCGGAGAGGTCAACGGCGTGCCGGTCAATCAGGTAGTCGTTCTCTACATCGAGCCGGACTATCGCGTCGGGGTGCTGTATCAAGCGCCGACCGCATCGTTCAGCGATTCGGCATTTCAGCGCGACGTGATGACGTGGTTCGCACGTAACGTCGTCCTGCCTTAGCTGCTACGCTGCGCGGGATGACTCCCGAAGCGAAAGCAGCCATTCGCCTGACGCAATACGCGCGCGGCGGTGGTTGAGCCGCCAAGCTCCGGCTCGGCGAGCTGGCACATGTTCTCGATCACCTCGAAAGACGAGGATCGGGAGGGGTGCGTCCGGACGTCATCGTCGATCACGAGTACTCGGACGATGCAGCCATCGTGCGCATGGGCGGAGCGCGCGATGTCGTGCTCACGGCCGACGTGATCGCACCACTCGTCGACGATCCAGATGCATTCGGTGCGATCGCGGCGGCAAACTCGCTCTCCGACGTCTGGGCGATGGGCGGCGAACCGCGCTTCGCGCTCAACCTCGTCTTCTTTCCCGACGACCAGCTCGACCTCAGTGTGCTCGACGCGATTCTCGCCGGTGGCGCGCGCGTGTGCGCCGAAGCAGGTGCAGCCGTCGTCGGTGGTCACACGGTGCGCGACCAGGAAGTGAAGTTCGGCTTGTCGGTCACCGGTGATGTCGCAGCGGGCGAGGAGTGGTCGAATCGCAAGGCGCAGCCCGGTCAGGCGCTCGTGCTCACGAAGGCGCTCGGCACCGGCGTGATCGGCCAGGCGATCAAGAAAGGGCTCGCGAGCGACGTCGCGATGACTGCGGCGATCCGTTCGATGACGACGCTCAATCAAGGCGCCGCGAAGATCGGCCGTGCGTTCGGCACGACTGCGGCGACCGACATCACGGGCTTCGGTCTGCTCGGCCACCTGCGTAACATCGTGCGAGGTAGCAACGTCGCAGCGACGATCGAGCTCGCCGCATTGCCGCTACTGCCCGACGCGATCGAGCACATGCGCGCGAAGGTCTGCCCCGCGGGCAGCAAAGCGAATCGCGCGCACGTTGCCGCCGACACTGCGTGGGCCGACGGCACGCCGCTCGTCGCGGAGGGCGATGGTAGCGAGCGCGATCTGCTCGCCTCGCTCGCATGTGACGCGCAGACGAGCGGCGGCCTCTTGCTGTGCTTGCCGCCGGGACGCGCGGACGCGTGCGTCACCGAGCTGCGCGCTCTCGGGTTGCCAGCGGCTCGCATTGGCGCGCTCAGTGCGCCTGGTGAGGGCGCGCACATCGTGCTCGCGTGATCATCGAGTACGCTGCGCGCATGAGGTTGTGGTTGGTCGTTGCCGTCGTCCTCGCCGCGTGCGGTGGCGAAGGCGAATTCCACGACGCTGCGAGCCCGCCGCTCTGCGCGCTGTGCACGAGCGACACCGATTGCGAAACCGGCATCTGCTGGACGTACGGCAACGGCCAGAGCAAGTGCACGCACACGTGCACGGCCGGGGAAGAGGCGGCTGACTGTCCGACAGGCCGCTGCAACGGTATGGGCTACTGCATGTGCCCGGGCTACGAGCCGCCGACGGATGCCGGCATCGACGACGCGCAGAAGGACGCGCCGGAAGTGCCGCCCGCTGATGCTCCGACTGACGGCGCGTAGATCAACTAGCTCGACGGCGGCTCGAGCGCGTTCACGCGTAGCTTGGTCAGCTCCTGGAGCCGACTCTCCATGCCCGGGATCTCGGAGCGCACGTGGATCAGGACGCCCTCGGGAATCTCCCGCTGGGTCACGATCGTCTTTGCATGGATGATCGGACAAAGGCCGATCGTGCCCGGACCGCCGTGCATTCCGGTGTGGTACGGCATTGCCCAGATCGGCTCGCCCCATGTCGCGTGCATCTGAGCGAGTGCGACGATCCTGCGCCGCGCGGCCGGGTTGTCCGAGGTGATCGTGAGGTTGACACCGTCGGCGGTCGGTGTCGCGACCGTCTTTGCCGAGGGAACTCCGCTCGGACAATTGCGCATCTGCCGTGGAATTCTGCCGCTGAGCTGCGGGGCCATCGCCGACGGCTCTTTGCGCGTCTCGGCGGCACGTTCGCTCTTGCACGCCGCCGGGCAGGCGCACAACAGCAGCAGCGGAATCACGTGTGCGGATCTCATGCACACGCAACGCTGCGACGCGCGTGCCAGCTAGCCGAGGAACGGTTCGTGACAGCAGGCTTCGACGTTGTGCCCGTCGGGGTCGTACACGAAGCCGCCGTAGTAGTGCTCGTGATAGTGCGGGCGCACGCCGGGTGCGCCGTTGTCCTTGCCGCCTGCGGCCATCGCGGCGTCGTAGAACTCGCGGACGTTCGCGCGGCCGGTTGCGCGGAACGCGACATGGATATGTTGTTTGACCTCGCCCTGCGCGATCCAGAAGTCGGGCTTGCCGGCGACGCCGAACCCAGCGACCTTGCCGCCGCTCGGGATGTCGAACTTGCGCAGCAGCTCGTAACCGAGCGGCGCAAGCGCCTTGGTGTAGAACGCGACGCTTTTGTCGAGATCGGTGACCGCAATGCCGATGTGATCGATCATGCGCGCACCATATCAAACGATGGAGTAAGGTCGCCTCGTGCGTGGTGGACTCGTTTTGTTGACGGCGGTGCTCGTGGCCGCTCCCGGTTCGGCGCATGCAGGCCGCACGTTTTATGGCTGGCTCTACGGCACCGAGGTGATGCCCGAGCGCGGCGCCGAGCTGCAGTCATGGATCACCGAGGAGAACTTCGACAACCTCAAGCAAGACAGCTGGCAGTTCAGCGCGCAGATCGGGATCACGGACCAGCTCGAGCTCGGCCTGCCGCTCGAGATCGATTGGTTCCGCGATACGACGACGATGCCGCCGACCGCGGGCACCGTGTTCTCGCGCTTCGGCGCCGACCTGCGTTACCGCTTCGTCACCCAGGATCCGGTCGATGCGCCGGCGATCGTGCCGCTCTTGCGTGTTGGCGTGAAGCGGCTGATCACGCAGCGCGACGGTTTTCAACCGGAGGCCGACCTCGTGGTGTCGTACGAGTCGGGCATCGTGCAGGCGGAAGTCGATCTCGGCTTTCTCGCGCAGGTCGGCATCCAGGGCGACGACTACTACGCGTTTCGCCCCGGCGCTGGCGTCAGTGTGCTCGCCATCGACGATCTGCGCTTCGGCGCCGAATTCTTCGCCGAGATCAACAACGCGGACGACAGCTGGTACATCGCGGGACCGAACATGGCCTGGACGCACGGCCGGTTCTGGATGTCCGCCGCATTCGGCGTCGGTCTCGATCAAGACCGGATCAAGACCGCGCCCAGGGTCCAATGGGGCATCGCGTTCTAATCCCGATTGTGGCCGTGGTTGCCGCGGCGGGCAGTGCGCACGCAGGCGGCAGTGTCACCGGCAAGGTGACGGTGACCGATGCGAACGGCAAGCCAGTGACCGCCGACGTCGTCGTCTACGTCACCGGCTTTCCCGAGAAGGGTGACACGAGCGCGCCGGCTGCGACGATCGCACAGAAGGGGCGCAAGTTCGTGCCCGACCTCGTCGCGATCACTGTCGGCGAGAGCGTGACGTTTCCAAACAACGATCCGTTTCTCCACAACGTGTTCTCGCAGTCGCCGCCGCGCAAGTTCGATCTCGGCTCGTTCAAGAAGGGCGAATCGAAGGAGAAACAGTTTCCGAACGCCGGCGTCATCGACGTCTACTGCAACATCCATCCTGAAATGGCTGCAACGATCCTCGTGCTGCCGAACAAGCGGCACACGCGCACCGCACCCGACGGCAGCTTCAAGATCGACGGCGTACCGGCGGGGCGCTGGACGGTATTCGCGTACGCGCGCCGTGCGACGAAACCTGTGAGCGCCGCCGTCACCGTCACCGACGGGCAAGACGCGACGGTGAATCTCTCGCTCGTGCGCGGTGCCGAGCCACCGCACGTCAACAAGTACGGCGAGAAGTACAAGGAACCGACGACACCGTACAAGTAGCGCTACGATCAAAGCATGCGCGCGCTGTTGATCGTCGCCCTCGTTGGCTGCGCGAGCGGACCGAACGTCGACGCGGTGATCGCGTCGCATCATCACGACCGCACGATCGCTGCGCCGGCCGTGCGTGCGCCGCGGCCATGGGAGGTCGGACAGTGGACGCTGTCGAAGACGTCCTCGCAGGGGCACGTCGGTACGATCCGGCGCAGCATCGTCGCGAAAGACGCGTGCGGCTTCTGGCTCGAAGTCGTCGCAACATCACCGCGCGGTCGGACGATCACGAAGACCTGCTACCGCAGCCAGCTCGCGTCATCGGCGAATCCAGCGGCCGAGCTCGACGCGTTGCAAGCGATCATGATCCGCCAGGGCGGTCGCACCATCGTCATCGATTTCCGGAACGGCAAGAACCCGGCGAAGAAGCTCCAGATGCAAACGCAGCTGCAGCAGCGAGTCTCGCTCGCGTGGCAATCGCCGTCGTCCGACGAGCTCGCCACGATCGTCGTGCCGGCCGGTCGCTTCGAGGGCGCCGCCCACGTCGTCGCGCGGCTGTGGGTCGAGCAATCGATGCAGACCGCACAAGCGTGGCTCCATCCGGCGGTTCCGATCGATGGCGTGGTCAAGGAGAGCGCGACGGATGGCAGCGAGCTCGAGCTGCTCGATTACGGGCTCACCGGCGCCAAGAGCGAGCTGCCGAGCTTCGACGAGCAGCTGAGCGAGTCTGGGCTCGCCGATTAGTCGGACTTGCGGTCGCGCAGGTAGCGGATCACGCTCGCGTCGAGCTTGCTCTGGACGAGACGGATCACACTCTCGATCTGCTCGACGGGAAGCTTGAGCCGCGCGGCGAGCCGGTTGTGCGTCGCGCTGACCATTGCGGCGCGGGCGCGGGTGAGCCAGCGCGCTGCCGTCGCGCGGTGCACGCCGAACGCGGCGCCGATCGCATCGATCGACATGTCGTCGACGATCGCCTGACGCAGCAGCGTGCGGTCTTCGGGCGTCAGATCTTCGATCGCCTCATTGAGCGCGAGCGCGAACTCGGTGCGGTACTCGGCCTTGAGCGCTTCGAGCGCGGGGTCGACGCCGCTCGTCAGGTACTTCTCGAGGCTCTGACTGAACGAGACCTCGCGGGTGCGCTTCTTTTTGTGACGGATCAGCTCGCGCGTTGCCGTGATGCGGACCCAACCGCGCAACGGACCGCGGCCGCGATAGCCGGCGATGCCGGGCGGCTTGCCGTCCTTCGTGACGAGCAGCTGCAAGCGCAGCAGCTGCTTGACCTCTTCGATCTGGTCGCGCTCGGCGCCGGTCGAAGCGCCAGCCGCATCAACCTCGGTGAGCACGGCGTCGAACGCGGCGTGCGCAGTCGGTTCCTGCGCGGCACACGCAGCCGCGATCGCGAGGTCGGCGGCCGGTGCGGCGGCAATCGCTGCGACGAGGTCGCTGCCCGCGAGCCGCTCGCCGATGAACGTGACGAGCTTGGCCTCGTCGAGCTTCACCCGCGGCCAGCTCGCGCGCGCGGTCGCAAGCAGCGACTCCCACGCGCTGAGCGCAGCAGTCGGCGAGGATGCCGCAAGCCCGCTTGCTGCCGAGAGCTGTTGGACGCGGTCCGCGGTCACGCGCTGCATTCTCTCATGTCACAATGCCTCGGCGGGATGGAGTGCCTCGACGCCAACGTCGTTCAGGACCTGATGTCGGGGGCACTCGATACGGCTCAGCGTGAGGGCGTTCTCGGCCACCTCGACACGTGCGAGGACTGCCGCGAGCTGCTCGGTATCACCGCGCGCGACACGTTGCGCGACCAGCTGAAGCAGAACGCGTATCCCGAGGAGGTCGCGGCCGACGCGCGGCGGGTTGTCAACGCGGCCATGACGCTGCCGAGCGCCAACGGCGCTAACGTCGGGATGCTCGAGACGGCGGCGGGCACCGTGGCGCCGGGCCACGACGTCGGGCTCGCGGCGACGCTCGCCCCCGATCTACTCGCGACACCGGTGATGGGGACGGAGGTCGCCGGCGAGCCGCCGACGCAGGGACGCAAGCTCGGGCGCTACACGTTGATCGAACGGCTCGGTGCCGGCGCGATGGGCGTCGTGTGGCGCGCGGAGGATCCGACGCTGAGTCGTCAGGTCGCGGTCAAGCTGTTGCGCCGCCATGACGAGTCACTGACCGAACGCCTCGTGCGCGAGGCGCAGTCGATGGCGCAGGTCAATCATCCGAACGTGGTGACCGTCTACGAAGTCGGGCAGGGCGTCGACGGCACGACGTTCATCGCGATGGAGCTCGTCCCGGGCGAGAGCCTGCGCGCGTGGCAGACCAAAGCGCGCCACACGATTCCGGCGCTCGTCCAGGCGTACATCGCCGCGGCACGCGGGCTCGCCGCCGCGCACTCCGCGGGCATCATTCACCGCGATTTCAAACCCGATAACGTGCTCGTCGGTAACGACGGTCGCGTGCGCGTCACCGACTTCGGTCTTGCCGCGGCGAAGCAGACCGTGAGCGCGAGCGGCAGGTTGCAGCAGATCAGCGACGTGAACCTGACGACGTCGGGCTCCGTGATGGGGACGCCGGCGTACATGGCGCCCGAGCAATTCGTCGGTGGCAACGTCGATCCGCGCACCGATCAGTTCAACTTCTGCGTCGCGCTGTACGAAGCGCTGTACGGCGAGCGACCGTTCGACGGCAAGAACTTCCACGAGCTCGGCGACAACGTATGCGAAGGCAAGCTGAAACCGGAACCCGCGAACACCGAAGTATCCGGCGCGCTGCGTGCGATCGTGCTGCGCGGCCTGTCGGTCAAACCCGGCGATCGGTTCGCGACGATGGACGAGCTGATCCTCGAGCTCGGCCGCGATCGTGCGAAGCCGTGGCGCCGCACGTCGATCGCGTCGGCCGCGGTTGCCGTCGCGCTCGGCCTCGGGCTCGTCTCGGATTGGATCGTGCGCGATCGCGTGACGAGCGAGATCCGGCACTCGTTCGCGCTCACGCGTGAGCAGCAGAAGCGCGTCGTCAACCGACTGATCGAATCGTTCAAAGTCACGTCGGAGGTCGCGTACCGCGAGCAAGCGCTACGCGAGGTCGCCGGCCATCACGATCAGGCCGACTTCGGTCTCGGCGATCCGGAAACCGATCAAGCCGATCTCGAGAAGCTGCACAACACGTTGTCGTCGACGGATTGGGTGAAGAACGGCACCGCGACGCTCGCGATCGCCGACTACAAAGGCCGCCTGCTGTTCACGAGCGCGGGCGATACGTGGGGCGGCGATCTCAAGGCGCTCGTGCCGGTGAAGCGCGCGATCGATGCCGGCAAGGGCGACAGCGTCACGGTGCTGCCGTACGCCGATCCGGGACTCGCGACGACGGGCATCCTCGGCGCGCATCCGCCGACGCGAGGTCTCGCAGTCTTGTTCGAGCGCACGCTTGCGCTCGGCGACAAAGCGAGCGAAGGCAGTGAAGCGCGCGGCTTCTATCTCCAGCTGCAAGACGGCAAGCAATTGCTCGACGAGATTTCACTCGACAAGCAGACATTGCTCGGACTCGTCGCGCTCGACGGCACGGCGATCGGCGAGCTGCCGCCGGCGTTGATCAAAGCCGCGCCCTCCAACGAAGAAAGCGCAGAGATTCGTGTCGACGGTCGCGTGTATCAAGTGCGGTCGCTGCCGATGACCGGGCTCGCGGCACAAGGCACGATCGCGCACGTCGTGATGGCGCGTCCGCTCGACGGAGTGCTCTCGCTGTTTCCGGGAGCGCGACTCGTCTTTGCGTTGACCGCTTTCGGCGCTCTCCTACTTGCGGCTACGACGTACGTAAGTGCGCGCAGAATCACGCTG
>DASUFX010000351.1:0-9174 GCA_036274355.1 Kofleriaceae bacterium
GCTCTAGCGCGGGCTCCTCGGAGTCACTCGCACCAGGCAGCGCAAGAGCTCGGCAACGCCCCACGCCTGCGCGATGCAACCGCCGGGCGTGTACGGCGCTTCCGCGTCGAACACCTCGCTGATGTTGCCGACGCATGCTTCGTCGAGGTGCGCGATCAGTCCGGCGAGCCTGCGTTGCGCGCCGCGCACGTCGTCGGGATGCACGCGCAGCAGCGCATCGATGTACGGGCCGATCAGCCAGCTCCACACCGTGCCTTGGTGATAGGCGGCATCGCGCGCGAGCAGGTCGCCGCGATACGTCGGCTTGAACTCGGGATTGTGCGGCGAGAGCGAGCGCAGCCCGAGCGGCGTCACCAGATCGCGCTCGACGACGTCGAGCACTGGCTTCCAGTACTCGCGCTCGAGCACCGGGTTTGGCAGCGAGATCGCGAACAGCTGGTTTGGCCGGCACGCCGGATCGTTGCCGTGCTCGCCGTCGACGACGTCGTAGAGAAAGCCCGTCGCCTCGTTCCAGAACCGGCGATTGAATGATGCGTACGTGCGCTCGGCGAGCTGACCGAGATGGTGCGCGCCTTCGCTGTCGTTCGTGCGCGCGAGCCAGTCGGTCATGAGGCGCAGCGCGTTGTACCAGAGCGCGTTGATCTCGACGGCTTTGCCGCGACGAGGCGTGACGACCCAGTCACCGGCCTTCGCGTCCATCCACGTCAGCTGATAGCCGGGCGCACCTTGATGGAGGAGGCCGTCGTCGGGATCGACCTTGATGTTGAAGCGCGTGCCTTGCAGGTGATGGTCGATCACGTCGCGAAGCATCGGCAGCAGCTTGATCAGCGTACGGCGATCGCCACTCGCGCGGAGGTAGCGATCGAGCGCGTGGAAGAACCACAGCGTCGCGTCGGCGGTGTGATAAAGGCCCTCGTTCGAACCCTCGGGGAACATGTTCGGCACGAGGCCGTCGCGGATGTGATGCGCGAACATCCGCAAGATCGAGCCGGCTTCCTCGATGCGGCCGGTCAGCAGCGTGAGGCCCTCCAGCGAGATCATCGTGTCGCGGCCCCAATCGGTGAACCAGTGATAGCCGGCGATCACCGTCCACGCTTCGTCGCCCGCGGCGCGCGCGCGCACGTGATCCTCACGACGACCCGCGGGTTTGATCACGAACTGATCGGCGGCGAGCACGAGCTCGGCGGCGGGACCCGTGCGCGCCGGCTCGACGGCGGCATCGAGGAGACGGCGGCGGCGCTCGTTCTCCGCAGCCCACGTCTCGTCGCAATTCATCGTGAGCAGCGTGTCCCACGACTCGGTCGACGCGAACAGCCCGACGTGCGCGCCCGGCTCGAGGTCAGCGCGAAATCGGCCAGGGCTGAACAGCTGACCGCGCGATTCGTAGCCGCGGCTCTCTTCGGTCTCGTAGACGATATCGGGAACCTGCAACGGCTCGAGCACGAACGTCGACTTCTGTCCCGACAGCAGTAGCCGCACGCTCGGTAGCGGCGTCGGCGCGACGACCTCGATGCGACTGCCGTAGCACCACAGCGGATATGCGTCGGGCACGATCGTCGACACCGGCTCGTCGTGACCGCGGAACTGCACACCGGGACGGAGCTCGATGCGCGCCGGCCCACCGTCGATGAGGCGATAGAGCACGAGCACGGTGTTCGTGCCGTACGACACGACGACGCGCTTCTCGATCGTTATGCCGTGACCCTTGAACATCCACACTGGCAAGCCAAGCTCGAGCCGGAATTCAACCAGCTCGAGGCGGCTGTGGCTCGCGTAGAGTGGCGGCACCCAGCCGATGTCGAACCGCCGGCCGTCGTGCAGCCGGAGCTGCGCGGCGAGTGTGTTCAGCATCATCGTACGACCCGACGGGTTCGCGAGCGCGGCGACCAGGTAGCCGTGATAACGGCGCGTGGGTGGACCGAGCACCGTGCCCGACGCGTAGCCGCCGAGACCGTTCGCGACGAGCCACTCCTGGTTGAGCTCGTCGCCAAGCTTCGCCTTGCGAATCGGATCTGCAGCGGGTTGGACGGGATCTGCGTCGCTCATGGATCGACCGGTGCCTTCTCGCCGCGGCCAGGCGGCGTGTCGATACGCAAATACTTGGCAGGATCAGGTGCGAGCAGCACGGCGCTCCGGCCAGGCACGTGGAGTCGCGCGTGCGTGAATGGCTCGGGCGTACCGTAACCGCCGTAGCGCGGATGCTCACTCGACCACACGAGGCGCCAGCCCTGCTTCTCGGGCGGTGCGATCAGCGGCTCGGGCAGGATCGGTTCGCGCAGCGTCGTGCCGAGATTGACGAGTAGCAGCCGTTCGCCGTCCTCGTGCCACCAGCGAATGCAGAATGCGTGCGGCGAAATCACGGCGCCGCGCAGCGAGCTCTCCGTGAAGCCGGCGTAGCTACGGCGCAGCGCGATCAAGTCGCGATGCAGCTGCACGATCGGCGCGTCGAGATCGCGTTCATGTGCGTCGAGGATGCACGCTTCGAACGTCGTGAGCGCGGCCGGATCGGGTAGTGCGGCTTGTGCTTCCGGCGTCGCGAGCCGCGAGAACTGCGCGAGGAACTCGGCGCGGCCGTGGCGGACGCGCGTGTTCAGCGCGTCGTCGTGATCGACAAAGAAGCGAAACGGTTTTCGCGATCCCGTCTCCTCGCCCTGAAACAGCATCGGGATTTGCGGGCCGAGCAGCAGCACCGCGGTCAGTGCGCGGAACGTCGACGGATCGCTCTGCACGATCAGCCGATCGCCGAAGCCACTGTTCGCGATCTGATCGTGGTTCTCGAGATAGTTCACGAACCGTGTCGGCGCGAAGCCGCGGGTCGGCGTACCGCGCGTGTTGCGCTGCCACGGATACATCTGGCCCTGGTAGAGGAACGCGCTCTCGAGTGCCGAGATGAACGCCTGCGGCGTCGGTTTGTAATCGTGAAAGTAGCCATCGCCGCAGCCGGTCAGCGCGACGCGCGCCGTGTGTCCGAAGTCGTCGTTCCACAGCGCATCGAGGCCACAACCACCATCGTCGAGCGGCCGCAACAGCTTCACGTCCTGCGGCTCGTTCTCGGCGACGAGCCAGAGCCGCTTGTGCGGTGCCGCGGCGCGTGCGCTGCGCGATAGCTCGGCGAGGATGTGCGGCTCGCTCGGGTCGAACAGCGCTTGGGTCGCATCGAAGCGCAGGCCGTCGAAGTGGTACTCGCTGATCCAGTACGCCGCGTTCGTCGTGAAGAAATCGCGGACGCCGCGGCTCGCGAAGTTCAGCGCGTCGCCCCATTCGCCGTCGATGTGGCCATTTTTGAATTCGGGCGCGAACGCGAATAGCGAATTGCCCGCCGGACCCAAGTGGTTGTAGACGACGTCGAGGATCACTGCGAGGCCGATCGCGTGCGCGCGATCGATGAATTCGCGAAGCTCCTCGGGGGTGCCGTAGAGTCGCGTCGGCGCGAACAAGTTGACGCCGTCGTAGCTCCAGCCGCGGCGGCCGGCGAAGTCGTTGATCGGCATCACCTCGATCGTCGTAACGCCGACGTCGACGAGGAACGGGAGATGCGCGGCGGCGGCCGTCCACGTTCCCTCCTGCGTGAACGTACCGACGTGCATCTCGTAAACGATCTGATCGTGCGGCCGCGTGACGCCGTGCCAGGCCTCATCGGTCCATGCGGTGTCGTCGGGATCGATCACCTGCGACGGACCAAACGGACCTTCGGGCTGGTAGCGCGATGCCGGATCCGCGTGAAGCTGTGCACCGTCGCCGAGGCGGAACCAGTAGCGTGCGCCAGCGTCGAGATTGTCGACGAGCAGCGAGTGATATCCGTTGCCTTCCGCGCCGAGCGCGATTTCGCGACGCGTTGGTGCTTCGAGGACGAGCGAGACGCGTTGCCACACGGGCGCCCAGACTCGAAAGTGAACGCCCGCCTCCGACAGCTCTGCGCCGATCGGTAGTCTTCGCGGCACGCACTGTAGCGGTGCAGCACGTGTGCCATGAAATCTCGCTCCTTACGTCGGAGTTGCCTGCGCCAGGACGCGCAGCCCCGCACGTCGAGCGGGCACGCGCACGTGAGAGATGGTCGTGCGCGTGGTATAGCCCCGCAATGCGTCGACTGCTCCTCGTGTTCCTGGTCGCTACCGCCTGCGGTGGCAAGCAAAAGTCCACCACGCCACCGCCGCCGCTCCCGGAGGAATCGAAGGCTCAAGAGAAACCGGCGGAGCCGCCGAAGCAGGCCGAGAAGGCCCCCGAGGAGCCGCCGCTTCCGAAGGGGCCGGTCGACGTGCCGGTGCCGTCGGGTACCGTCACGGTGAAGCTGATCAAGGCCGGCTCGGGCAAGAAGGTGCCGCTCAAGCTCGCGCCGAAGGCGGGCGACAAGCAGGCGATCGAGCTAGCGGTCGATTTCTCGGGCAAGCAAACGATGCCGCCCGAGCTCGGCGGTCAGACCGAGAGCCAGGTCAATCCAACGGTCATCTTCAACGCTGACGTCGAGGCGAAGGAAGTTGGCGCCGACGGCGCGACGAAGTTCGAGATGACGATCAAGGGCGTCGATGCGAAGGACGTCGCCGGCGCGAAGAACACCGGTGAAGAGGTCAAGAAGGAGTTCGGTTCGCTCGCGGGCTGGACCGTGCTCGGCGCCGTGAACCCGAACGGTTCGACGTCAGACCTGACGATTCACATCGAGAAGCCGGATCGCGCGACGCAGAGTGGCCTCGAGATCCTCGGCATCTCGCTGATGCCGATCTGGCCGGTCTTCCCGACCGAGCCGATCGGTCCTGGCGCGAAGTGGACGGTCACGCGCACGTCGAAGCTCATGGGCAAGCTCGATGTCACGAACACCACCGACTACGAGCTGGTCTCGAAGAAGGGCAAGGTATGGACGCTCAAGGGCACCACGAAGGTGACCGGCACGGACCAGGAATTCGGCGACGAAGGCAAGAAGGCGAAGTTCGGTGGCATCGCCGGCACCGGCTCGACCGAGGCGACGTACAACGATGGCGCGCTGCTGCCGACTGCGAAGCACTCGACGAAGACGGACTTCACCGCGACCGTCGATGCGCCCGAGGCGCCGTCGAAGACGATCGCGCTCGTGTTCCATCTCGAGCAGACGAACGCGGTCACGCCGAAGTAGCCGTCGCGCACGTCGCAGCCTGTCGCACGACGCTTGAGGGCCGAGTCTGGGTTACAACCGCCCCATGCACAGGGTGGTTGCATGCTTGCTGCTCGCTGCGTGCGGCGGCACCGTCGCGGTTGTCAAGACGAAACCGGCGGATGAGCCGAAGCTCGACATCACGGCGCCGTGGATCGATCCAGAGGCGTTCTGGATTCGCGGCACGCCGACGAAGACGCGGCCGCTGACCGACGCGCTCACTGATCCGAACGCAAAGACAATCGCGATCAAGAATGCGACGATCCTGACCGCGACCGGTCAGAAGATCGACAGCGGCACGATCGTGATGGAGCACGGCTCGATCACGTACGTCGGCGCAGACAAGACGCCGCCGCAGGGCGCGACAGTGATCGATGGCAAAGGCAAGTTCGTCTCGCCCGGCATCATCGATGCGCATTCGCACATGGGCGTGTATCCGGCGCCGAACGGCAAGGCGCACAACGACGGCAATGAAGCGGTCGGCCCGATCACCGCGCACGCGCGCGCCGAGTACGGCTACTGGCCGCAGGATCCGCAGCTCGCTCGCGCGCTCGCCGGAGGGGTGACGACCGCGCTGATCCTGCCGGGCTCGGCGAACCTGATCGGCGGCCGCGGTTTCACGGTATCGCTGCGGCCGGGCGCACGCACCGCGGCGGAAGCGGCATTTCCCGGTGCGCCACCGACGGTGAAGATGGCGTGCGGCGAGAATCCGAAACGCGTGTACGGGGAGAAGGGCGGACCGCAGACGCGCATGGCCGAGTACGCGGCGTTTCGCGCGGCGTTCGCCGAGGCGGCGGCATACCAGGCGAAGAAGGCGGCGTACGAAAACGCGTGGGCGTTATGGCAGATGAAGAAGAAACGCGCCGAGCAGATCGAAGCGAAGCGCAAGGACAACAAGAAGGTCCCTGGTGAGAACGCGCCGGAGCCAGTGCCGGTCGATCTACGCTACGAGACGCTTGCCGGCGTGCTGCGCGGCGACGTGCTCGTGCAGATCCACTGCTATCGCGCCGACGACATGGCGAACTTGATCCAGGTCGCCGACGAGATGGGCTTCCGGATCCGCTCGTTCCATCACGCGCTCGAGGCGTACAAGATCCGCGACCTGCTCGCGCAGAAGAACATCGCGGTCAACACCTGGGCCGACTGGTGGGGCTTCAAGCTCGAGGCGTACGACGGGATTCCCGAGAATGCAGCGCTGCTGACGCAAATGGGCGTGCGCACGACGATCCACTCGGACTCGGCGATCGGTGGCCAGCGGCTCAATCAAGAAGCGGCGAAGGCGCAGGCGGCGGGCAATCGCGCTGGTATCAAGATCGACGACGACACCGCGCTGCGCTGGGTGACCGTGAATCCCGCGCGCGTGCTCGGCATCGACGGTGTCACCGGCACGCTGCAAGAAGGCAAGCGCGCCGACGTGGTGATGTGGAGTGCATCGCCGCTGTCGGTCTACGCGCGTGCCGAGCTCGTGATCGTCGGCGGCCAGATCGCCTACGACAAAGGCAAGGGCCTGCGCGCGAGCGACTTCGAGCTCGACGACGGGAGGACGCCATGAAGACCCTCGTTGTCGTCGCGCTGTTCGCGACCGTCGCGCTGTTCGCGAGCGTCGCGAGCGCGGAGCCAATCGCGATCGTCGGCGCGAAGGTCTACGTCAAACCCGGGCAGGCGATCGACAACGCGACGGTCGTGATCGATCGCGGCCGCATCACAGCGGTGGGCGCCAACGTGAAGGTGCCGGCGGGTGCGAAGACGATCGACGGCAAGGACAAAGTCGTGACCGCAGGCATGATCGACGGCATCTCGTCCGTCGGCCTCGTCGGCATCGAGCTAGAGCCGCAATCCGTCGACGGCCGGTTTCCTGCCACCGATGCCGTGCACGCTGATCCGGTGCACGCGTCGTATCAAGCGCGCGATGGCTTCAATCCGCACGACGTCAACGTCGCGGTCGCGCGTGCCGGTGGCATCACCGCCGTCGTCGCTGCGCCGGCCGGCGGGCTCGTGTCCGGTCAGTCGGCAGCATTCGCGCTCGACGGCAGTGCCGAGCCGATCGGTGCGCCGGTCGCGATGAACGTCGAGATCGGTCCGAACGCGGGAACCGCGGGTGGTTCACGTGGCAAGACGATCGAGCTCCTGCGCGAGCTGCTCGACGACGCGCGTGCATTCGGTCGCGATCGTGCCGGCTACGAGAGGAATGCGAAGCGACGCATGATCGCCGATCGCCTCGATCTCGAAGCGCTGCAGCCCGTGCTCGCGCGTCGGGTACCGATGATCGTCGCCGCGCAGAGCGAAGCGGACATTCGCGCCGCGCTTCGTCTCGCGAAAGAATTCAACGTGCGCATCGGCATCGCCGGCGGCACCGAAGCATGGCGCGTCGCGAAAGAGCTCGCGGCTGCAAAGGTGCCGGTGTTGATCGATCCGACCGCGAACTTGCCGTCGGATCTCGAAGCGAGCGACATCAACGACGACGCGGCCGCCGTGCTCGACAAAGCCGGTGTGCAGGTCGCGATCTCGACACTCGGTGGTTCGTGGAATGCGCGGACGCTGCGTCAGCTCGCGGGCAACGCGGTCGCGCACGGCATGTCATGGGATCACGCGCTCGCCGCGATCACGAACGTGCCCGCGGTGATCTACGGTCTCGCGGGTCGCGGCACCGTCGAGCGCGGTGCCGTCGCGGATCTCGTGGTGTGGAGCGGCGATCCGCTCGAGTGCTCGACGGGCGCGGACGCGGTGATCATCAACGGCGTCGTGCAGTCGCTCGAGAATCACCAGACGAAGCTGCTGCAGCGTTATCGCCGCTTGCCTTAGTACTTCGCGTGGTCGCGGTAATACGGGTTGTGACCGGGCTGGTAGTTATAGTTCCGGCGTGCTGACCGATAATCGTAGATGTGCGGCGTGCGGATGCGATTGGCAGGCACCGGCCGGTAGCGCGGCACGTAGCCGTACGGCCGGTAGTAGCGATACGCGAGCGGCGCGCGAATCTGCGAGATGCGATACGGCGGGTACTGCACATACTTCCAACCGCCGGTGTAATAGGGCGAGCGGTACCAGCCGCCGTACGCGTTGTACCAATACGCGCCGTCGGAATAGAAAATCGGTTCGCCGTAGTTGGCGATCACGCTGACACCGGGCGCGACGTACGCGAGGTCGACCACACCGGAGCTGGCGTACTCGACTGAGCCGGACGTGTAGCAGCTGCCGAGCGCTGCCGAAATGATCAACGGGATGAGCTTCCGCATAAGTCCTCGTCCCGTTCAAAAAGCATCGCGCATGCCGCAGCCCCGGATCTCCGTCGGAGATCCGAGACTCACTGTCGCGTGCTCGCGGTAGCGCGGGTTAGCGCGTGCGGTAGTAACCACCGCGTCGGGCCGCACGATGGTCGCGCACCACCGGTCGCTCGAAGCGGTGCACTGGACGGTTACGCGCCACGTAGTTGTGCGGGCGATAATGCACGTACGCGTACGGGCGTTGGATGCGCACGATCGCGATCGGTGGCGAGTCGACGTACGTCCAGCCGCCCGTGTAATACGACGACCGGTACCAGTAGCCGTTCTCGTTGTACCAGTAGTAGCCGTTCGAATAGAACACCGGCTGGTCGTAGTCGGCGATGACCGAGACGCCCGGCGCGACGTACGCGAGGTCCGGCGTGCTCGCCGAGACCGCGACGCTACCCGAGTAGTAGCCACCGCCGCCGCAAGCACCGAGTGCCGCTGCGATCAGAAAGGGAAGTAGCTTCGACATGAGATCCTCCACCTAGGAGGAAAGCATCGAGCGTGCCGCCGTACGCGATCGGCGAATTCCCGATGGCGCGCGCTACCGCAACGAGATGCAGGTGCTCGGCGTGGCCGCGATCTGCGCACTTGCTGCGGCCGCGCACACTGCGCCCGACTCGATGCGCACAGCCATCGCTGCACGAGACGGTGCGTTGCTCAGTCGACGTCGACGTCGAAATCGAAATCGAAGCGGCCGGGATTGACTTGAACGTTCACGTCGTCGCTGTCGCTATCGCTGTCATCGTCGCTGTCGCTATCGCTGTCCTCGTCGTCCATGCCGTTCCA
>DASUFX010000352.1:0-4382 GCA_036274355.1 Kofleriaceae bacterium
CTCGTCGCTCCACGGCTCGACCATGCCGGCCATCCCCATGCCGAATACGAAGTACGCCTATTCGAACGTGATCGCGGTCTGCGACGACGCTTCCGGCACCGCCATCACGTACGCTTGCACCGGGCCGTACGTGAGATTCACGGTCGCGGGCGGCTGCTCGGTCGTACACGCGCTGTTGAACAGCGCGGAGTTCGCGACATCGGGCACCTTGCCGCCCGTCGGGATCGTGCAGGTGAGCGTTGCCGACGATGGCGTCCACGTAGCGTCCTCGGCGATCGACGGCACGTACTGCATGTTCGTGTTCGCCGCGATCGCTACGCGCGTGTAGATCGCCTGGATGTTCGTGCACGAGCCGCTCGTCGTCCACACCAGCGTGATCGGCTTGTCGGTATTGTCGCGCAATGCCCGCGCGAGTCGCTTGATCAGGTTGTTCTGGGTATCGCCGACCTGGAGGTAGATCGGGTTCGGCAACGTGTCGCACGGCGCGGCGTCCGCGACGCGAGGCGCTGCCAGTGCGATCAACAGCAACAGGCTCCGCTTCATTGGAACATCCTCGGCGTCGCGCGCGAGAGCGTCCAACCACAAACCGATGACAGATCGAGTGCAGGCGCGTGCGATGACACTGCGAAGATCTCGCGATGACAGAGCGATGAACTGTGGCTTGCCGCCTGGGGCCACAGGTGAGGACCGTGGTCCCGCAGCCGTCCGGAGGCGACGGCTGTCCTTGACGACAAGTACGGGATCGCCGACCGTGATCATGGGTGAAGCGTCACGTTCGTAACGCCACTGTTACGTGTGCGGACGGCCGGCAGCGACCGCCATCCGTCGCGCAAAGCGGCACGCAGCCTGCAATTCGTCCCCGGGGCCCGCGGCCGTACTTGCAATGAGGTGGCAAATAAACCTTTTCGCGCTCTCCACTGTCGCGTGCGCGAGCCTCGTCCGCGTTGCTGCTGCGCAGGACGCGCCGGAGCCCCCACCTCCTCCGGTCGTGGACACGCCGGAGCCGCCCCCTCCGCAGGAGCTGACGGACGAACAGCTCGCCAGGCTCTCCGAGGGCGAAGCGATCGAGATTTTCGACGAGCGCCCCGACAAGCCATTCGATCGCGACACCGAAGTGCGATTGACCGGCGAGCAGCTCGCCGCACGTGGTGCCGTCGACCTCGCAACCGCACTCGCGCTGCTGCCGGACGTCTCGGTTCAGGAAGCAGGCCGCGGCGGATCGACGGTCATCATTCGTGGTGCGAGCAAGGGCCAGGTCAGCGTCCTGATCGATGGCGTGCTGGTCAGCGACCCGTACTACGGCACGTTCGATCTGACCTCGATCCCGATCACCGACATCGTGCAGATCAGGCTCGCGACGACGCCGCAGTCGCCGATCGACGGCGTCGGTGGCCCGGGCGGTGTCATTGAAGTCCACACGCGCGACGCGATCGGCCCACAGCTCGTCATCGCACGAATGGCAAGTGACACGCTGCCTTCGTTCGGCATGTCGGGAACCGCACGAGCCGCACTGTCGAAGCGCCTAGCGCTACGCATCGCCGCGTCGGGCGTCGGCGGCGGACGGTCACTTACGCTCGCGGCGCCGTTCGACATGATCAGCGAGAGCCGCCGCGATGCCGCTGGTTCGTTGCGGCTCGAGTACCGCGCCGACAAACGCCGCATCGTGCTCGACGGGTTCGCCAACGATCGGCACTACATCGTCCCGCCAAGCGAGACTACGACGGCGCTCCAGCTGATCGATCGCGAGAACAACGCCCGCGCGGCCGCAAAGCTCGACGACACGATCGATGACTATCAGATCCAGGTTCAGGGCGCGTTTCAGTACCTGCTGCGCCACACGCGCAGCTTCAGCGATCCGACGTTTGGCTTCGAAAGCGCCGCCGAGAAGCTGCACGCGAACCGCACCGGTGGCATGGCGCTCGTGACGCATCCGATCGGCAAGGACGCGCGCTGGGCCGCGTCGGCCACCGTCGAACACGAACGCGCCGACGTGAGTGCTGGCTCGCTCATGATGCCGATCGTCGCTCGCGGCAACGTCACGCTTGCCGAGGTTGCGGGTGACTTGCAATACGAGCATCGGACCGTGCGGCTCGACGGCGCCGTCGGCGTGGCGTTTCCGTTCGGGACCGATGCGAACCCGTGGCCGGAGGCAAAGCTCGTCGGAAAATGGCGACCGAACTTCGGCAACCTCGAGGTCACCGCCACCGGCGCACGCAAGGGGCGCGTCCCGAGCCTGCGCGAGCGGTTTCAGCCCGGGCTCGGTGATCCGGATCTCGCACCCGAAATCATCAACCACGGCGAAGTGCGCGCGATAGAGCACATCGCGAATCGCATCCACATCGAGCTCGCGACGTTCGCTCGTTACCAGCAGGGAACGATCATCGGCACGACCCAGCCGCCCGACGTCGGCAAGCTCATCAACCTGGGCACGGTGACGGTGGGCGGCATCGACGTTCTCGCCCGCGTTCGCATTCATCCGAAGATCGAGGTCGGCGGCGCCTACAACTACGTGAGAGCGCACAGCGACGAGAAGGGCGACGATCCGCTGTCGCATCTTCCACACCACAAGGGCGAGGCCTGGGTGCAAGTCGCACCGATCACCGGCTTGACCGTGATGACGCGCGGCAACTTCTTCGGCGAGAGCTTCATCAACCAGATGACCCGGATTCCGCCCTACACTGCATTCGAGGTCTCGGCATCCTGGCAACTCGCGAAGGAGTACCTCGCCGTCTTGCGCGGCACCGATCTCGGGGATTCGCGTCCGCTGATCCGCCCCGGCGTCTATGGCCCCGGACGAACCATTTCTGCGGTGCTGCAAGCCACGTGGGACTAGCAGCCACTTCGACTACCAAGGAGCAACGACCATGACTCGCATTATTCTCATCGCACTCATGTTCTCAGCCGCATGCATGACTGGAGAAAGTGGGACGAAAGCAGATGCAGCGGCCGGAGGAGACGGACCGGCTGCGGGAACCTTCGGTGCCGCGTGCACGACCGTCAGCGATCAGTCGACCGAGTGCATGAGCGGTGTGTGCACGAACACGTTCGATCAGCTCGGCCACCCGGTTTGCTCGCAGAAGTGCACGGTGCTGCAGGGCACGGATCCGACGTGCCCGATGGGCCCGTCGAACCAGAAGTGCAACATGCAGGGCTACTGCAAGCCCTGAGTCAGCGCTTCGCGCGGTACCCGAAGCCGGGAACGGTCTCGATCTGATCGGCCCACTCGCCGAGGTTGATGCGCAAGCGACGCACGTGAACGTCGACGGTGCGCACACTGCCATGCTCGATTTCCCACACCGAGCGCAACAGCTCCTCGCGGCTGTACACGCGGCCGGGCTCGCTCATCAGCGTCATCAGCAGCCTGAGCTCGAGCGGCCGCAGCGC
The DNA here is from genome assembly GCA_036274355.1 of Kofleriaceae bacterium. Taxonomy (GTDB): domain Bacteria; phylum Myxococcota_A; class Polyangia; order Haliangiales; family Haliangiaceae; genus JABFXX01. The sequence goes on from DASUFX010000352.1 coordinate 3,385, forward strand.
GAGCAGCCTGTCGCCGCCACGGACTTCGAACGTGACCGGATCGACCGTGAGCGTACCGGAGCGGAGGAGCTGGGCCGGTTGTCCCGCGGACGCACCCTTGGCGCGATCGCGTTCGCTGATCCGGCGCGATAGCGCGCGTACGCGGAGCACGACCTCCTGGACGTCGAACGGTTTGACGACGTAGTCATCGGCACCAGCCTCGAGGCCAACGATGCGATCCTCGCGCGAGCCAAGCGCCGTGAGCATCACGATGCCGACGTCACCGATATCCTGATCGGCGCGCAGGCGGCGGCAGAGGTCCACACCCGACAGATCGGGCAAGCCGACGTCGAGCACGATCACGGCGGGCGGCTTGCGGCCGATCGACAGCAGCGCCTCGGCACCGGTGCCTGCACTGGATACTTCGAAACCGGCTTGCTCGAGGCTGAACGTGAGCAGGCGGCAGACGTCGCGCTCGTCGTCGACCACGAGGACACGTGCTGCCATGACGCGATTTTCCACTATCCGCGCGCGAAGCGCGAGGCGTGTCATCGAGCTGTCTTCGCGCTGTCACGACCAAAGGCGTCTACTATCAGGCATCGTGACGATCTCCTTTCGCGCCAAGCTGCTCGCGTCCCATGCAGTCGTGGCGCTCGTCGTTGGCCTGGTCACGCTGATCGTCGTCGATCGCCAGGTTTCGCGAAGCATGGAGCACCAGATCGATCAACGGCTCGAAGCGCAGGCGCGTGCGGTGGCGACCTGGATGGAGCGCGCCGCGCACCCCGCACAACTTGCGCGCCGGCTCGCGGGCGTCGTCGACGCGCGCGTGACGATCCTCGACAAGCACGGCATCGCGGTCGGCGAATCGCATGCCGAAGCGAACGCGAAGCCGGCGATGGACTCCGAAGGTGACCCGCCGGAAGTGCTCGCCGCGCGCGACGGCAAGCTCGGCCGCGAGACCCGGTTCTCGGCGTACGAGGGTCAGCAGGTGCGCTACGTCGCGGTGCCGGCGCCGCAAG
>DASUFX010000353.1:0-2000 GCA_036274355.1 Kofleriaceae bacterium
GAAGACTTAGCGATCGAACTTCTTCAGCAGCTGGACCTAAGCTTCCTTGCAGCAGCGTTACTTCGAGACCCTGGTTTGACAGAGCGAGTCACTCCAAGCGTTAGTGGAGTCGTAACGCGGGCAACTATCGAGCGGATGATCGGGCCTCTCGGCATTCAGACCGGCTGGATCGCATGCGTCGACGTGCGCCGAAACGCAAGAGCCCATGAAGGAGTGCTGCAAGGAAGCGACGGTTCGCTGTATCCCGTTGAAGGCGTGCTTTCCGTTGAAGACATGCCATTTGACGACAATGGGGAGCCGTTCGACGTCGTCGTTGAAGTCGACGAGCTTCCCGACGGCAGCCTCGAGTTCGCCGATCGCTTCAGCGATGACGCGTTTGCGGTGCACGCAGGCATGTAACCGTTCAGCCCTCGGAATTTCCGTGCACGAGACGGATGGACATGGCGATCCGATCGTGATCTAAGCTGCATGTGGCGGTTGGCGACGAGGCTGACGACGGACGTGCTCGCGAGCCAGGGGAGCGCGTTGCGGTGCTCGAGGCGGCTCTCGCGGAGCGTGACGCGAAGCTCGCCGAGCGCGACGCGCAGCTCGCGACGCTGACGGAGCAGATCGCCAAGCTGTCGGCGCAGATCGAGGTGTTGACCGAGCTGCTGAACCGCAACTCGAAGAACTCGCACCTACCGCCATCGAGCGACGGGCCGGGCGCGAGCGGTGGTTCGGCAAGCGGGCGTCGGCCGAAGTCGGAGCGCAAGCGCGGCGGTCAGAAGGGCCACCGCGGCTCGTATCGCGAGCTGCTCCCCGCCGAGCGCGTGGACACGTTCGTGGATCTGTTCCCACCGGTATGCCTGGGCTGCGCGTGCGAGCTGCCGCGGGTCATCGATGTCGCCGCGTGCCGGTACCAGCAGCTGGAGCTGCGCGATCACCGACCGCACTTGACCGAGTGGCGCCGCCACGAGGTGGACTGCGAGCGCTGCGGTGCCTCGACCCGAGCGGCCTACGATAGTTCGCAGATCCCCAGCTCGGCGTTCGGGCCTTGTCTCACCGCGGTCGTCGCGATGCTGACCGGCGCCTACCATCTGAGCCGGCGCAAGACGCAGAAGTTGCTCGCCGAGCTGTTCGGGATCGCGGTCTCGCTCGGCGCCATCAGCGCGATGGAGCAGCGTGCCAGTGAAGCGCTCGCGTCGGCGTACGAAGAGGCGCTGCGTGAGGTGCAATACGCCGAGGTCAAGCACACCGACGGCACGACTTGGGCGCGCGCCGGCAAGCTGATGTCGCTATGGACGTTGGCCACGGCGGCGGCGACGGTCTATCGAATCTTCGCCGATGGATGCCGCGATACCATCCGGCCGATGTTTGGTCCGCGGCTGGGCATCCTCGTGAGCGATCGCGCCACGGTCTTCGACTTCTGGACGATGGCGCTACGGCAAATCTGCCATGCGCACTTGCTCCGCAAGTTCGTCGCCTTCTCGGAGCGCGATGGTCCGGCCGGCGTGCTCGGGCACGAACTGCTGCAACTGAGCTCGCTCGTATTCGAGTACTGGCACGGCTTCAAGCAAGGCCACTTGAACCGAGACGAGCTGCAGCTGTGGATGCGCCCGGTGCAGCGTGACTTCGAGCGGCTGCTCGAGCGCGGCGCCGCGGCCGACATCGAGCGGCTGTCGGGCTCGTGCGCCGATATCCTCGCGCACCGCGACGCGCTGTGGACCTTCGTGACGCAACGGGGTGTCGAGCCGACCAACAACCACGGTGAGCTCGAGCTGCGAGATTTCGTGCTGTGGCGCAAGCGCAGCTTCGGCACCCAGAGTGAACGCGGCGAGCGCTTCGCCGAGCGCGTGATGACCGCAGTGCGGACAGCGCGCAAGCAGGGCAAGGACGTACTCGACTTCGTCGTCCGCAGCGTGATCGCCCACCTCGACGGCTCGACGCCGCCACTGCTCATCGACGCGGCGGTGCCGGCCTGATCAATACGCGCTCACGCGGACCGAACCACGGCGGGGAAG
>DASUFX010000354.1:0-8959 GCA_036274355.1 Kofleriaceae bacterium
GATCCCGCGACAGGTCTCGGCACCCGCTACACGGAGGCGTCGTTCATCGCCACGATGCGCACCGGCAAGAAGCCCAACGGCACGCCCATCATGCCGCCCATGCCCTCGGACGTGTACAAGAACATGACCGACGACGATCTCGGCGCAATCTTCGCCTATCTGCAGACCATCCCGGCGATCAAGAACCAGGTCCCGGATCCGCTCGCGCCCCAACAAGCGCAGCTCGTGGCGAACCCGCAGCAGATCGCGAGTCAGCAATGAGTCGCGTCGATCTGTTCACTGTGATCCACAAAGGGATCCGATCGCTGTTGTTCGAGCTCGCACGTGAGGCGGCGCGCGTCGATCTGACCTCGACGCACGCGGTCGATGGTTTGGTCGCGCGGGTCGAGCGCACACTCGGGTTTCTCGACGAGCACGCACGGCTCGAGGACATGCACGTGTTCACCGCACTGCGCGCTCTCGGTGGTGAGCTCGCAGACGAGCTGAACGCCGAACATCGTAGCCTCGAGGTCGTGCAGCTCGAGGTCGAGCGAGCAGCCGATGCTCTCGCGCTCGCGCAGCTTGCTGGGCGGGAAGAGGCAGGCGCGCACCTCGCGCGACTGATCAACCACCTCGTCGCGGTACAGCTGATCCACATGAATCGCGAGGAGACCGAGGTCAACGCGACACTGTGGGCCGGCCTGCCTGACAGCGAGCTCGGGGCGATCAGAACCCGGCTGAAGAACACGCTGTCGCCGGAGCGCTTCGACGAGTGGATGCAGATCGTCGGACCTGCGCTCAACCCAGTCGAGCACCGGCTGGTAATCGGTTAAGATTCGCGGGTTGTCCGCGTCCTATCCACCGTTACCGCCCGAGCTGGTCACGTTTGCCGAAGGCGGCGTATCGATTCTCGTCGGTACGTGCAATCGCGAGCTCGTGCCCGATTGCGTGCGCGGGATGGGCGTGCGGGTCTGGCCGGGCGCAAGCGGTTTGACGGTGCTGCTACCGGCGGCGACTGCCGCGGCATCGATCGCGAACGTGCGCGACAACCCGCGGCTCGCGGTCACGCTGTCGCACATTCCGTCGCATCGTACGATCCAGGTCAAAGGCAAGGTGATCGCGGTGCGCGACGGCGACGACGCGGATCGCGAGCTGGCGACGCGCTATCGCGAAAAGCTCGCCGATGATCTCGCGTTCGTCGGCCAGCCGGCGGCGAACACGCTGCGGCTCGGCATCTGGCCGTGCCACGCCGTCGACCTCGAGATCGAGGTCGTGTTCGCACAGACGCCGGGCCCGGTCGCCGGTGTGAAGATGCCGCTGCAAACGGGGCGGCTGTGATCCGGCTCGACGCACTCGATCAGTGCTTTCACGGCATCGTGCCGGGCGTGCTCGCGACGTGCGATCGGGAAGCGATTCCGAACGTCAGCTACATCAGCCAGGTGCACCTGATCGACGAGCAGCACCTCGCGCTGTCGTGCCAGTTCTTCAACAAGACGCGGCAGAACCTCGACGAGAATCCGCTCGCGACGCTCGAGCTCTACGATCCGCTGACGTTCGAAGCGTACCGGTTGCGGCTGCGCTTCTTGCGCTCGGAGTCGACCGGCCCGCTGTTCGATTCGATGGCGGTGCGCATCCTCGCGATCGCGTCGCACACCGGCATGGCGGGCGTATTCAAGCTGCGCTCGGCCGACGTGTTCGAGGTGCTGTCGATCGAACAGCGCGAGGGCTACATCGAGCCGCCGGCCGCGGGTGAACGCCTCGTCCGTTCGCTGCCGAACGGTCCGCTCACCGAGCTCCGCGGCTTGCAGCTGGTGTCGGAGCGGGTCGCACGCGCGAGCGATCTCGATTCGCTGCTGACCGGCGCACTCGCCGCGCTCGACGAGGTATTCGGCTTCACGCACGGCATGATCATGATGCCGGAGCACGGCAAGAAGCTCGTCACCGTCGCGAGTCACGGCTACGGCGACGCGGCGATCGGTGCCGAGGTGGGGTGTGGCGAAGGCATGATCGGCAACGTCGCCGACACGAAGCGGCTCGTGCGCATCGCATCGGCAAGCGCGGAGCTCCGCTACGGCCGCGCGATCCGCGAGCAGTACGCACATACGGGCAGTGGTGTCGGCGCCGAGATTCCACTGCCGCGCCTCGCCGACGCCGAGAGCCAAATGGCGATCCCGTTGCTCGTACAGGATCGGCTCGTCGGGGTGCTCGCGCTCGAGTGCCGGTCGCGCCTGAACTTCGAGCAGTGGCACGAAGCGTTCCTCCAGGTGCTCGCGAATCAGATCGCAAGCGGCATCGAGCGCATGGCCGAGCGGGAGGACGACGGCGCGATGTCGCTGCCCGCCGCTGCTCCGCCCAAGCGGGTGCCGGCAGCGCGCACGCTCAACTTCACGTACTACCGCAACGACGATTGCGTATTCGTCGACGGCGAGTACCTGATCCGCAACGTGCCGGGCAAGATCCTGTGGAAGGTGCTGCGAGCGTACGAAGCGGAGAAGCGCACTGATTTTTCGAACCGCGAGCTGCGACTCGATCCGACGCTCGGCTTGCCGCCGATCAAGGACAACCTGGAGAGTCGATTGATCCTGCTGCGCAAGCGGCTCGAGCAGAAGTGCCCCGACGTGCGGCTCGTACCGACGCGGCGCGGCCGGTTCTCACTGTGCATCGGCTGCGAGCTCGAGCTCGTCGAGCGCGAGACCGCCTGAGCTGATCATTACTTCTCGCGGTCGCCGCGATCACCCTGACCGCGTTTCGCCGTCGACTTCGCCTTTCGCTTCTGATCGCGGGCGCTCGAACGACCGACGTTCTCTTCTTCCTTGAATTGGCCGCGTTCGTTACGGCGAACGTAGCGCTTGTTCCCACGAGGACTGATCCGAGTGCGTTTGGTAGCCATAAGGTATTCCCTGGCCCCTAGCGGTGCAGTGACGATGCCAAACGCTCAGGCCTGACGGTCGAGCTCGAGCTGCGCCTTCTGGCCGAGTGGATCCTTGGTGAAGCGCTGCGCGAGCGTGCGTAGCGTTTCCTGTTCGAGCTCGTACTCGCCGGCTTCGCGGTGGATCTGCGCGAGCCGCCACATCACCTTGGGTAACTGCGTACTGCCGGGATGCGCTTCCATCATCGAACCCGCGATCGCGACGAACGTGCGGCGATCGTTGAGCCGATCGGCGGCGGTTGCAGCGGCAGCGAATGCGCCGTCGGTGAGCGGGACGGTCGTAAACTGTTTCTCGATCTCTCGGTACAGATCGAGAATCCGGCCATCGTGATCGACGCGCGCGAGATCGAGAATGACGCGTGACGACAGCTGGCGGACGGTTGCCTGATCGCGCGCCTTCAGGGCGGCGAGGCACTTCGAGATGCGTTCATCGAGCGCGGCATCGATCTGCTTGCGCACCGGCGGCATCGGCTCGCTGTATTCGACGTCGTCGTGGTCGGCATCGTGCGGGAACAACTTGCTCATCGCGTACCCACCGGCCATGCCGACGGCGAAACCGCCGATGTGCGACGCGTACGCGACCTGGGACGTCACGCCCATGCTGCTGTGCAGGAACGAGTAGAGGAACTGCTCGGCGAGCCACAGCGGCAACGCAAACCACGCGGGCCACCGGAACGTGCCACTGCGGTACATGAGCAGGTACCAGAACGTGATCTCGGTCTTGCGGAAGTGGATGAGAAATGCGCCCATGCACGCCGAGATCGCACCCGATGCGCCGACGAGCAGCTGCGGATCGCCGGTCTTCGCCGTGATGTCGTACGCGAAGGCCGAGGCGGCGGCGCCGAGCAAATAGAACAGCGTGAAGCGCACGCGGCCGTAGCGATCCTCGAGCGCTGATCCGGCGAGCCAGAGGAACAGCATGTTGCCGATCAGGTGCATCCAGCCGCCGTGGACGAACGCGGAGGTGATGAGGCCGGTCTGGAGCCCCTCGTGGGTCTTGTAGCCAAATCGGTACGCCGGAAGCTTGTTCGCGATCGCTTCGACCTGACGGTCGTGCTCCTGCTCCTGTTCGGGTGTCAGCTGGCCGTCCTCGTTCTCGGCGGCCATGTCCGTGTAGCGATCCGTGAGCGCAATTAGCTCGTTTGCGAGCTGGTCTTCGCTAGGCGCGCCGAGCGTCGCGTACAGCTGCATCAGCGTGCACAGCGCGATGATGGCGATCGTGACCCATGGCATTCGCCGAATGGACTGGTCGTGCCCGATGGGAACGATCACGAGAACATCGTAGACCGTTTTGCCGGGTAGGCGCCGGTTATCGGCAGGGCCGGGATACTGCACGGGCGCGCGAACTTCGATAACCTGGGTTTGATGACTACGTACCTTCGTGCGGGGCTAGTGGGCATGCTCGTGGCCGCGGGATGCGGTGACAACATCAAGGCCGACCCGGACGAGCTCGGGCTGCTCAAGGTCAGCAAGCTCGGTGGGCTCGAGACGACCGAGGCGGGCGGTACCGATTCGTTCGAGGTGGAGCTGATCGGGATGCCGCGCGAGAACATTCTCGTGAAGTTCAAGTCGACGAATACCGACGAAGGCACGGTCGATGTCGTCGAGTACGAGTTCGAGCGCCACACATGGGACAAGCCCGTTGTCATCACCGTGAAGGGCGTCGACGACGACTACGACGACAAGGATCAGTTGTTCGAGATCGATGTCGACGCGGGCGAGTTTGGCCATGCGCATGTCCCCGTCGCGAACCGCGACGACGACGTCTTCGGCGCCGCTGTGACGGCGACAACCGGCTTGCAGACGAGCGAGTCCGGGACGACGGCGCAGTTCACCGTCAAGCTGACGAGCAAGCCGTACGGCAACGTCACGATCCCGCTCAGCAGCAATCGGCCGACCGAAGGCTCGCTGACGACGGCGATGCTGACGTTCACGCCGCTCGATTGGAACGCGGCGCAGATCGTGACGGTGACCGGTGTCGATGACTCGGTCGCTGATGACAACCAGAACTACGTCGTCACGCTCGGCTCGACGACGAGCAGCGACGCTCGTGACGCGGCGATCGATCCCGAGGACGTCTCGTTGATCAACCTCGACAACGACCTCGCGAACTTCCTGGTCACCCCGACCGTCGGTCTGCAGACCACCGAGTCGCAAGGCACTGCGACGTTCACGGTGCAGCTGTTGTCGCAACCGAGCGCGAACGTGACGTTCGACGTCGCCTCCGATACGCCGAGCGAGGGCACGGCGTCGCCGGCGACATTGACGTTCACTCCCCTGAACTGGAACGCACCGCAGCAGGTCACGATCACGGGCGCTAACGACGACGTCGCCGACGGCAACAAGCCGTACACGATCGTGCTTAACAACGTCGTGTCGAGTGATGCGCAGTACGTGCTGCGCGATCCGTCCGACGTGGCAGTCACCAACCTCGACAACGACACGGCCGGTGTCAGCGTCTCGCTCGCGACGACCGCGGAGACAACCGAGAGCGGTGGCACGGCGGACTTCGACGTCGTCTTGCTATCGCAGCCGCTCACGCCTGTCACGTTCGCCGTCTCGAGCGGCAATGCGACCGAGGGCACCGCGTCGGTAACATCGCTGACGTTTACCGATACGAACTGGAACGCGCCGCAACGGGTCACGGTCACCGGCCAGAACGACAACGTCGCCGATGGCGATCAACACTACGCGATCGTCCTCGACCCAGATGCGAGCTACGTCGACGTCAATAACCAACCGGTCGATCCGGACGACGTTTCGCTCATCAATCGCGACAACGATACGGCGGGCGTGCAGCTGTCGCGTACGACGGGTCTCGTCACCGATGAAACCGGTCTTTCGGACGTGTTCACGGTCGTGCTGCTGTCGCAGCCGGTCGACGACGTGACGATCAGTTACATGTCCTCGAATACGGCCGAGGCGATTGTCTCGCCGCTGAGCCCGATCACGTTTACCCCTGCCAACTGGGACGCGCCGCAGACGATCAGCGCGAAGGGCGTCGATGACGTCGTGCGTGACGGTAACCAGCAGTTCCAGATCCTGATCACCACCGCGAGCACCGACGCGAATTACGACAACGTGCCGGTGCCGAACGTGTTTGGCGTCAACCTCGACGACGATGCCGCCGCGATTCGCGTGACGCCGACCGAGCTCGAGGTCTCCGAGTTCGGTGACAGCGACACGTTCGATGTCGTGCTCGTCGCCCAGCCGACCGCGAGCGTCACGATTCCGATCACGAGCAGCGACACGACCGAGGGAACAGTCGACAAGAGCAGCCTGACGTTCACGACCGCGAACTGGAACGTGCCGCAGACCGTCACGGTCACCGGCGTCAACGATGCGTTGATCGATGGCCAGCAGCAGTTCTTCATCCGCACTGGCGCGGTCGTATCGACCGATCCGTTCTACGTCGGTGTCGATGCCGACGACGTCACGGTCCTGAACTTCGACGACGAGAGCCCAGGCGTCTACGTGCAGGCCCACAATCTGCTCAAGACTCAGGAAGGCACCAACCAGCCGCAGCACATCCGCATGCGCCTCACGCTCGCGCCGACCGCGCCGGTCACGTGCGTCGTCACGGTGTCGGATCCGACCGAGATCGCGCTCACGCCGTCGCCGAGCGTCTTCACGTTCGACGCGACGAACTTCTCGGTGCTGCAGACGTTCGACGTCCGCGGTGTCGACGATGCGATCGTCGATGGCGATCAGCTGGTCACCGTGATCACCCAGCCCTGTACGAGCGCGGACCCGGTCTACAACCTGTTCGACCCGCGGAACATCCGCGTGCTCAATCGAGACAACGAGTAGCGATTTGGCGTGACTATTTGGCAGCCGGGTATGCGTGCCAGCGCGCAAGCCCGCGAGCTGCCACGGGTCGTACGGGCATGATGGCTGCACTACTGCGTACGTGGGCTGGCGTCTAGCTGACATACGGAGACGGTGTCGTCGTGGCGCCGCCCCGCTGCTCTGGGCGGTGACCGCACTCGTCGCGACGAGCGGCACGGTGCCGCATGAGGCCGAGGTCGTGCCGCCCACGTTCGCGATCGTCGAGTCGCTCGCGCGGCCGGTCGCGCCGCCGCATGTCGTCGTCGCGCCTGCGCCGAGCATCACCGCCCGCGTCATCGAAGACGGTGAGCCCGTCGCTGACGCAGAGGTTTCGATCAGCGATGGCAGCAAGCCCTTGCTCGCAACTGCACGCACGGATCGCGACGGCATCGTCCGCTTTCCCGAGCTCGAGCCCGGCGCCTACGAGCTGTGGGCGGCACATGCGGAGAAGGCGTCGGCGATCGCGCGCGTGATGGACGTGACGCCGGACTCGCGCGTCGACATCGTTCTCGATCGCCCGGCTGCCGCGCTGAGTGGTCACCTCGTCGTCGATGGCGAGCTGCCCGGAGCAGCAACCGTGCAGCTCGTGCCGATGGATGTCGATCACGCGGTGCGCGTCGCGACTGTCGACGGACACGGCGAGTTTGCGTTTTCGTCGCTGCCGTACGGCCGGTGGCGCGTCGAGGTCAGCGCGCCGGGGCACGTTCAGGTCGAGGAGCAAACGATCGCGATCGCTGCTGCGCCCGACGAGCTAGCCGTGCGGTTGCAACGCACCGGCGTCGTGACCGGGACCGTCGTCGATCCGGCGGGCTCACCGATCGCACACGCGACGATCGTGTTGCGCGATCAAGCCGGGACGACGCAGCGCCCGATCTCGCTCACCGCATCTCGCCTCCGCTGGGTACATCCGCTCGCCGGTAGTCGCGTCGTGCCGATGAATGACATGACCGGGTTTGGCGCACCGCGCGCGGGCTCGCGCCCAGCCGAGTGCGGCCGTGGCCACTGCGGTATCGACCTCGTGCAGCCGCGCGGCAGCATCGTCCACGCGGTCGCCGATGGTCAGATCGCGGCGCTGTTCCCGGACAGCCGCACCGAAGCAGGCCGCGTTGTCGTCATCCATCACGGCGGCGGCCTCAAGTCGTTCTACATGCACCTCGACGAGGTGCGCCCCGGCCTCGAAGTCGGCCAGGCGATCCACGCCGGCGATCCCGTCGGCACGCTCGGCTCGACGGGATTCACGCATTCCGTGCCGCACCTGCACTTCGCGATCACGCACGAAGACAGCGGCCGCGCCTGGTACCTCGATCCCGAGCCGATGATCCGCGCTGCCGTCGTGCTTCCCGCGCCGCGTCCATACGATCCCGTGGATGTCGCAGTGGCCGGCGCCGCGAAAGCCGACCTCGGTGCGCCGGTGGTCGCAACGATCACGACCGACGCGAAAGGCGCGTTCCGCGTCGACGGCGTCGCTCCTGGCTCGTACGTCGCAGCAGCGTTTGCCAGCGATCTCGCGCCCGGCGTCAGCGCGCCGTTCACTGTTCGCAGCGGCGACGACATCGCAGGCATCGTCATCCAGCTGACCGAAGGCGTGCTCGTGCAGGGCAGGGTGACCGGCCGCGATGGTCCGATCGCAGGCGCGACCGTGATCGCCACCGCCGGTATGGGCGAAAGCGCGCACAAGATCGCGACGACGACGACCGACAAGTACGGCGAGTACACGCTGCGCTCGCTCGGCGGCAAGATCTCACTCGTCGCGAGCGCCGCGAGCTACGGCGAGGCCGAGCGTGCCATCGCGATCATCGAGGGACGCGAGCACCAGCGCGAGGACTTCAAGCTCACCATCGAGGATGGCCAGCTGCGCGGCGTCGTGCTCGCACCCGACGGCGGAGCGGGTGCAGGCATCAGCGTGCGCATCGTCGAAGGCATCACGCGGCGGCGTACGGTCAGCGATGCATTCGGCCGCTTCACGATCGGTCCGGTCGCGAGCGGGCGCTACGTGGTCGAGCTGTCGTCGCTCGATTTTCCGTCGAAGCGCATGACGATCGACAGCGATCGGTTTGCGGAGCTGCGTCTCGAGGCGGGTGGCGGCGCACGCGCGCTGATCCGCGATGTCCACAGCGGCTCGCCGCTGGCGAACATACGCATCGATGCCACCGGCCCGGGCGGCCAGACCGCGTTCCGCACGACCGACGCACGCGGCCTCGTCGAGCTCCGCGGCCTCGCAGC
>DASUFX010000355.1:0-7983 GCA_036274355.1 Kofleriaceae bacterium
GCCCGGACCGAGGCGACCTCGTGCGGCGACGCCACGATTCCGTGGCAACCGGCGCGGTGCGCGAGCTGCGCGCGACGCTTCACCAGCTCGGCGACCGGTCCCTGCGCGCCGACGTCGGCGAGGTCGCTATCGTCGAGCGAAGTCAGCACAGTCACCGCGAGCACGCGCATGTCGCCGGCATTCTTGACCGCGGCTTCGAGCATCGCGCGCCCGCCGCCAGCGTGGACCGTGAGCAGGCCGGCGCCGAGCGAGGCGACCTTCGCAGTCGCGCGCGCGACGGTCTCGGGGATGTCGTGCAGCTTGAGGTCGAGCATCACCGACAGGCCGCGCTTCGTGTACTCGCGGACGATCGATGGGCCTTCGGCGCAGAACAGCTCGAGGCCGATCTTCACCCACGACGGCACGCCGCCGAGCCGCGTGACGAGCGCATCCGCTTCGCCGCGAGAGGGAGCGTCGAGTGCCGCGATGAGTCGGTTACCGACGGAGAACGCCACGCCGGCTGTGTATCACACACCCGGGGGCGCTGCCCCGGGTTCCCCCCGGGATGAGCGACAGTTACTTCGCGACGCGGACCGCGAAGACTCCGCCGGTTTCCTCGACGACGGTGTAGACGACGCCGGGATCGCTGCGCCGATGATCGGGATTGAACTGAATCGCGCCGGTCACACCCTGCAGCTGACTCTTGGCGAGCGCGGTCGCGAGGCCGGCGCGGCCGCCGGCACCTGCGGCAGCGGCGATCTGTGCGGCGTCGAATGCGTAGGCCTCGGTGGCCTCGGGCTGCCGGCTGTAGGCGGCGACGAAGCGGTCGATGAACGGCTTCTGCGTCGCGTCGGCCGCGTCGGGGAAGAAGCCCGGCGCGAACAGCGCGCCTTCGGAGTGCCGGCCGGCGGCCGCGAGATAGCTCGCGTCGAGGCCCTCGGCCGTCGAGAGCAGCAGGATCGGGCGGCCGTTCTTCATCTTCTTCGGCCACGGCTGCGCCTTCGCGACGTAACCGGCTGCCGCGAGCGTCGGCACGATCAGGCCGAGGCGCGTGGCTTCGTCGGCGATGAAGATGCCGTCCCAGCCGCTCTTGAGCGACGACGCTTCCTTCGTGAAGGACTTCGCGGTGTCGGGATAGGTCACGGTGATCACGACCGTGCCGCCGCCCTGCTTCACTGCCTCGGCGAACGCCGCCGAGATGCCTTTGCCGTACGGCGTCTCGGGCGCCATGATCGCGAACGTCTTGATGCCCTTCGCCAGTGCGCGCTGCGCGAGAGTGCGCGCGCGGTGTTCGGGCGAGTGGCGGATGTGGAAGATGAAGCGGCCCGTCGGGCGCTGCTCGGCACTGGTCGACAGCGAGATCATCGGGACGCCGAGGTTCTCGGCGCGTGCACTGGCGCCGTCGACGGAGTCCTTGCCGATCGGGCCGATGATCGCGATGACGTTTTTTTGTGCGAGCGCGTCGACGGCTTCGGCAGACGTCGTCTTGTCGATCGCGGCACGCGTCTCGATCGCGACGACGCCCTTGCCGTCAGGCGCCCCGGCTGCGAGCCCGAGGCCCGCCACCGCCTGCTCGGCGACGCGATTCTCTTTTTTGCTGCCGAGCGGCACGACCGCGCCGATCAGACCCGCGTCACCGCCGCCGCTCTGTGCAGAGCCGACCTCGGCTTCGGTGATCGTGCGCGGCAGGCCGAGCGCTTGCCGCACCGGCACCATGTTCTCTCGCATCTTGTCGGCACGCTGCGTGTCGGCCGCGCGGTCGTAGATCACGACGAGCCGGCTGCCGACCGCACCGATTGCGGGGCCACGGCGATCCGCGATCTCGTCGAACAGGCGCTCGAGCGTGTTGCGGTCGAGCGCGCTGACGAGCTCCTGACACCGCGCGACGATCAATGCCTTCTCGGTCGGCGTCACGCGCTGCCACAGGAGGTCGAACACCGGCAATGCCGCGAGCGGCTTGTCGCCCACGGCGGTCGAGTAGGCAACCGCGGCAAGGTACTCGGTGCGCTCGTCGTCGTTTTCGATCGCGCGCTCGGATGTCGCGAGCAGCTTGCGCGCCGTCGCGGCGTCGCCCTCGTAGTTCTTCGTGATGCCGAGGAACAGCTGTGCGCGCGCGGTGAGGCCCGGGTCGACGTTGCGTTCGATCAGGCTCGTGAGCTGCGCATCCGCCTCGGCGAAGCTGCGGGCCTTGACCGATGCGATGCCGGCGTACAGCTCGGCCCAGGGCACGATCGGGTCCGCGGGGTACTCCTGGATGATCTTCTTGAACTCGAGCGACTGACCGCCGTCGCGCAAGAAGCGACTCTTCGCTTCGAGGAACCGGTTACGAGCCGTGGCATCCCCGTGCTGGGGCACGTCGGGCGTCAATGTCTTACGCGTGTGGCGAGGGCAGCCTGCCAGCACCAGAATCAGCGTGATCAGCGCGAGCTTCACGTGGAGACGATAGCAAATCGAGGTAAGCAACACCCATGGCGCGCCAAGATCGTCTAGTTGCCGATGTCGACCGCGGATTCACCGCGCTCGAAAACGGCGAAATCGAGGAAGCAGAAGCCTGTCTCGAACGTTGTTCCAAGATCGACCGCAAGCACGCCGACGTCGTGGCGCTCGCCGCAGCGGTCGCAGATGCGCAGGGCGACAGCGAAACCGCGCTCGGCAAGTACACCGAGCTGGCAGCGCTCCGTCCCGACGATCCGATGCCGCGAATCTGCCTCGCCCGCCTGCAGCTGCACGCGCTCGGCGATCCCGACGCGGCACTCGACACGCTCGACCAAGCGTTCGACTTCATCGACGAGGAAGAAGATCTCGTCGAGGCGATCGTCGTGCGTGCCGAAGCCCTGATCGTCACCGACGACCCAGAAGGCGCACGCGGTGCGCTGTCCGAGCTGTCGACCTCGGCGATCGAGGATCCGGTGCTCGCGTTCGAGCTCGCCGAGCTATCGCTCGCCGCCGAGGATCCGCGCCACGCGCTGCGCTGGATCGAGATCGCGAAGAAGGACAAGTCCGCGACGACCGACGTCCAGCACTTGCTCGGCCGCGTCCACGAAGCGCTCGGCGATCACGACGAGACGGTCAAGGCCTGGCAGGCCGTGCGCGCCGCCGACCTCGCCGCCCCGCCCGGCCCGGTCGCGATCTCCGACGACGAGCTCGAGCGTATCGCGAGCGCCGCGCTCGAAGAGTTGCCCGAGACCGCTCGCGCGAAACTCGAGCACGTGCCGATCTTGATCGACGACGTGCCATCCGAAGAGCTCGTCGCCGACGGTTTCGATCCGCGCACGCTCGGCGTCATCGAAGGCCCCACGATGGCCGACGCCGGCGATATCGCGACGTCACCGACGCACATCCGGCTGTTCAAGAAGAACCTCGAGCGCATCGCGCACGACCTCGACGATCTCGCCGAGGAAGTTCGCATCACGGTGCTCCACGAGACCGCGCATTACTTCGGCCTCGAAGACGACGACCTCGAGAAGATCGGCCTCGATTAGTTAATCGGGAAGCACACCCCGAGCACGATCGTGCCCGGCACGCACAGGCCAGTCCCGTTGATCGAGAAGCAGCACTCGCCCGCGTTCGTGCAGTCACTGTTCGCCATGCAGAACGGCCCGCTCGCGGCATCGGGTTGCGGCACGAACGCATCCTGGACGACGATGCTCGCATCCATCTTCACGCTCGCGTCAGGCAGCGACGATACGTTCGAGTCGTAATGCGGCATCACGGCAGCGTCCATCTTCTCGCCGACGTCATCGCCGCCACTGCCGCCGTTCATTCCGCCCGTCGCGCATGCAACGACGAAGACCGCATACACGAGCGTCCATCGTGTCGGAAGTGACATCGTTACCCCTCGGCGGGCATCCTAGCTGCGAGCCTCCGTCGCTCAACGACTTTCTTGCGACGCGCTGTCGATTGCGCAACTCGCGCACCTGCTCGGGTCAGTTGTCCCCAGCTATCCTGCATTCGTGAGCGTGAGCGACGAAACATTTTGCTGCATGCATTGCCGGCTTCTGCAGCCTCGGGGCAATGAGTGCGTCGAGTGTGCGTCGCCTCTCATGGCTTCGCTCGCGAACCAACGCACGCTGCTGATGCGCGATCTCAGCGGCGCTGCCACCGAATATTCGCCGCGCCGGCAAGCGATGCTCGGCGTCCTCGGCACCGCGGGCGCGATCGCCGGCTACGTCGGCGTTGCCGTCGGCACGCTGCTGTGGTGGCCGACGCTGCCGATCGTCTTTGGAGCCGGTGGAGCGGCCGGCGCGTACGCGGCGCTGCGCAAGAAGCCTCCTGTAGCGCCGATCGATCTCCACCCGGTGGTCACCGCGAAGGCCGCCGTGACGCAGCGAGGCATTGCGCGCCGGCTCGCCGAAACGGTGACGGCACTGACGGACGAGCACGTGCTCGCCGAACAAGCCGTCGTGCGCACGAGGAAGGGCGTCCTGTTTCGGCGCATTCGGGCCGTGCCGTTCCTGGTCGAGCTCGACGGTGGCGACAAGCTCGTCGTGGTCGGCCAGGTGCGCATCGAGCGATCGCCGGCGCTGACCACGAAGATCAAGACCGGCGATCCGCGACTCGCCGCGCTCGATCTCGGCGGCATACCGATCGCGGCGCAGCTGATCGTCGCGGTCGTCAACGAAGGCGATCCAATCGAGGTCACCGGCGAGCCTGCGACCGAGATCGTGCCCGAGCTCGCGTTCCATCGCGACGCCGGCGAAGCGACCGTGATGCGCGGGCGCGCGCAGGCAGTCGTCGCGATCCGTGCGTGATTACGCGAGCGTCGCGACGCGATCGCCAAACAGCCGTTCGAGCCGCGTCAGCAGATCCTCGGTCGGCGACACCGCCCACGCATCGGGGAGTGCGATCACCGTCTCGGAGCGCTTCGAGATCTTGAGCCGCACGACCGCCTGACACCCGCCGCGTTGCGCGTTCGCGAGGATCGTCTTGAGCTCGTCGATCTGATCGTGCGTGAGCATGTCCGCGTTCAAGTGGATGTCGACACGCGTCGTCTTCTGCTCGCGCAGTTGCGACAGCGGCGCGGCGCCTTCGAGGATCATCTTCCACTCGGGCGACTCGCTCGTGCCCTCGTTCTTGACCTGGCCACTGCACAGGATCGGATCCTCGCTGACCAGCACGTGGCGCACCTTCTCGAACGTCTTCGGGAACGCGATCACCTCGAGCGTGCCAGCGGCATCCTCGAGCATGAAGCGCGCCATCTTGTCGCCCTTCTTCGTGATCATCTCGCGGTACTGGCTGACGATGCCGCCGATCGAGTGCTCACCGGCGCTGCGTGCGCCCATTGCGAAGTCGCTCGTCGTCGCGGTCGCGTAGCGCGTGAGGTCGCCGCGGTAGCGATCGAGCGGGTGGCCCGACACGTAGAAGCCAAGCGCTTCCTTCTCGAACGCGAGCAGCTGCTTGTGGCTCCACACTTCGATCTCGGGATAGGTCTCGCCCGCCGGCGCCGCGCCATTCGGCGCCTTGATCGGCTCCGCTGCTGCGAACATTCCGAACAGCGACGTCTGACCGCTGCGTCGATCGCGCTGCTCCGCGGCGCCGCGCTCGAGCGCTGCATCGAGGGCCGCCAGCAGCTGCGCACGGTGATGCCCGCCCGGCAGGCCGTCGAACGCGCCGCTCTTGATCAGCTGCTCGAGCACGCGGCGATTGCACTTCTGCGTGTCGACGCGCCGGCACAGCTCGAATAGCGACTCGAACTTGCCCTCGCTGGCGCGCGCTTCGAGGATCGCCTCGACCGCGGTCGCACCGACGCCCTTCACCGCGCCGAGCCCGAACCGGATCACCTTGTTCTCGCCCGACGTCACCGTGAAGTCCTGCGCCGACTCGTTGATGTCGGGACGTTCCACCGTCAGCCCCATCGACCGCGCCTCGGCGATGAACTTGACGATGTTGTCGACATTGTCGGCGTCGCACGACATCAACCCCGCCATGAACTCGTGCGGGTAATGGTGCTTGAGGTACGCCGTCTGGTAGCTGACCCAGCCATACGCGGCCGAGTGCGAACGGTTGAAGCCGTACCCGGCGAACTTCTCGACGAGCTCGAAGATTTCAGCCGCGCGTTTGACGTCGACGCCCTTGTTCTTCGCGCCGTCGAGGAATGTCTGCTTCTGCTTCGCCATCTCCTCGGGCTTCTTCTTGCCCATGGCGCGGCGAAGCAGATCGGCGCCGCCGAGCGTGTAGCCGCCCAGCACCTGCGCGATTTGCATCACCTGCTCCTGATAGACGATGACGCCGTACGTGTCCTTGAGCACCGTCTCGAGCCACGGGTGCATGTAGTCCGCGGCCTTCCGGCCGTGCTTGACGTCGATGTACTGATCGACCATGCCGCCTTCGAGCGGACCCGGGCGATACAACGCGCCGGCCGCGACGATGTCCTCGAGGCAGTCGGGCTTGAGCTTCTTCAGCATCTCGCGGAAGCCGCTCGATTCGAGCTGGAACACGCCGGTCGTGTCGCCGCGCGCGATCATCTTGAACACGTCGGCGTCGTCCTTGCGGATGCGCTCGATGTCGAGCTCGTCGCCGGGCGGTCGCTGCTGATTGATCAGCTTCACC
This sequence comes from Kofleriaceae bacterium, assembly GCA_036274355.1. GTDB lineage: Bacteria > Myxococcota_A > Polyangia > Haliangiales > Haliangiaceae > JABFXX01. Next base: position 6,529 of record DASUFX010000355.1, read on the forward strand.
GCGGTCTGGATCACGGTAAGCGTCTTGAGGCCGAGGAAGTCGAACTTCACCAAGCCCGCCTTCTCGACCTCCTTCATCGCGAACTGGGTGACGATTTCGTCGTTCTGACCGCGGAAGCACGGCACGTACTCCCACAGCGGTTGCTCGGCGATCACGACGCCGGCTGCGTGCATGCCGGCGTTGCGGTTCAAGCCCTCGAGCGACGCGGCCAGATCGAGTAGCTCGCGGTGCAGCGGGCTCTCGTTGTAGAGTTGCTTGAGCTCGGGCGTCTGCTCGATCGCTTCGCGCACCGGCGGCGACTTGCCTTGCACCGGCTCGGGCACGAGCTTCGCGAGCTTGTCGGCCTCGGCGAACGGAATCTCCATCGCACGCGCGATATCGCGAATCACGCCGCGCGCCTTGAGCTGGTGGAACGTCGCGATCTGGCCGACGCGATCGCTGCCGTACTTGCCCTCGACGTACTTGATCACCTCGCCGCGCCGGTTCATGCAGAAGTCGACGTCGAAGTCGGGCATCGACACGCGCTCGGGGTTCAAGAACCGCTCGAACAGGAGCTTGAACTCGATCGGATCGAGGTCCGTGATCCGCAGCGCCCACGCGACCGCCGAGCCCGCGCCCGAGCCGCGGCCCGGCCCGACGGGGATGCCGTGGTCCTTCGCCCAGTTGATGAAGTCCCAGACGATCAGGAAGTAGCCCGAGAACCCCATCCGCTGGATCACGCCGAGCTCGCGCTTGCAGCGCTCGCGGTACTCGTCGACGTCGAACTTCTTGCCGCGCGCCGCGAGCTCGCCGAACCGGCGCTCGAGCCCCTGATCGACGAGCTTGACGATGTACGAGTCGAGGTCCTCCCCGGGCGGCACCTTGTACGTCGGCAGGTGCGTCTGGTCGAGCTTGAGCTTGACGTCGCACTGCTTCGCGATGCGCACCGTGTTCTCGAGCGCCTCGGGGCAGTCGCGCAGCTCGGCGTTCACCTCCGCCGGCGACTTCAGGTAGTAGCTGTCGACGGAGTGCTTGAGCCGCTTGTCGTCCTTGAGGCTCTTGCCGGTCTGGATCGCCATCAGGACGTCGTGCGCCGCGGCGTCGCCGCGGTTGACGTAGTGGCAGTCGTTCGTCACGACGAGCGGGATCCCGAGCTTGGGCCCCATCCGCTTGAGCTCGTCGTTGAGCGTCTGCTGCTCGGGGATCGGCGTCGGCATCAGCTCGAGGTAGAAGTCGCCCTCGCCGAAGATGCTCTGGTACTCGCGCGCGACCTCCTCGGCCTGCGCGACGCCGTGCTTCTCGAGCGTCTGCGCGACCTCGCCGCCGAGGCACGCGCTCATCCCGATCAGGCCCTCGCTGCGGTCCTTGAGGATCTGCTTGTCGATGCGCGGGTTGTAGTAGAAGCCCTCGAGGTAGCCCTTCGAGTTCAGGTACGAGAGGTTCTGGTAGCCGACCTCGTTCTTCGCGAGCAGCACG
>DASUFX010000356.1:0-4445 GCA_036274355.1 Kofleriaceae bacterium
CGCTGTTAACTGACGGGAGTGGCTTTGTTGACGTAACGGGCCGCTTGTAACGGTCCCGTCACCTGGCGGGTATAATTTTCGAGAATGGCTCTCGAGCGACCGAGTATAGCGCCTGACCCTACGACGTCTGGCGTCCACCGACTCGAGCTGGTCACCGAAGAGCCCCGAGAACGGCCGTCGCTGCGCAACTTCGACGTGCCGGGACGTACGCCGATCGCTCCGGGCGTTGGCGACATCGTGCCGACTGATCTCAACGCGCCCGAGCTCTATCTCAACCGCGAGCTCACGTACCTCAACTTCTGTTGGCGCGTGCTGCATGAAGCGGAGGACGATCGCCTGCCGCTGCTCGAGCGCGTGAAGTTTCTCGCGATCGTCAGCTCGAACGTCGACGAGTTCTTCATGAAGCGCATCGGCGGCCTCAAGCAGCAGGTCGGCGCTCAGTTGCACTCGGTCACGCAGGACGGCCGCACGCCAGCACAGCAGATCGCCGACTGCGTCGAGCTGATCACCAAGCTCGAAGCACGCAAGGTCCATATCCTCGACAAAGTCATCGCCGAGCTGAAGGCAGTCGGCGTGTGGATCGCGCCGTACAAAGAGCTGGATACGCAACAGCAGGCGTGGGTGCGCGAGTACTACCTGCGCAACATCTTCCCGCTCGTCACGCCGCAGGCGATGGATCCGGCGCACCCGTTTCCGTTCGTCTCGAACCTGTCGCTCAACCTGCTCGTGTCGCTGCGCTACGAGCACGACGGCGAGCCGCTGCTCGCGCGCGTCAAGGTGCCGACGAGCGGTGGCGTGTCGCGATTCGTCCGCGTCGGCACATCACGTACGTTCGTCGATCTCGCCGACGTGATGGCGAACAACCTCGACATGCTGTTCCCCGGCATGGAGATCGAGGCGTGCGCAAAGTTTCGCGTCACGCGCAACGCGATCACCGAACGCGACGAAGAAGAAGCCGACGACCTGCTGGAGATGATCGAAATCGAGATGCGCAAGCGCAAGTTCGCGCCGGTCGTACGTCTGCAGGTCGACAAGTTCATGGACACGCACCTGCGCGGCCGCATTGCCGCGGAGCTCGGCCTCGACGAGGGTCAGGACGTGTTCGAAGCCGATGGCATGCTCGGCCAGCGCGACGTCATGGAGATCGCTCAGCTCGACATCCCCGAGCTACGTGACACACCACACGCGCCCGCGCAGCCGGTCGACTTCCTCTCCGACGGCAACATCTTCCACGCGATTCGCGACCAGAAGCACCTGATGGTGCATCACCCGTACGAATCGTTTCAGGAGAGCGTCGAGCGATTCTTCCGCGAAGCCGCCGACGATCCGAAGGTGCGCGCGATCAAGACGACGCTGTATCGCACGTCGCGTGACAGCGCCGTGATCAAGCATCTCGTGCGTGCCGCGCAGAACGGCAAGCAGGTCGCAGTCGTCCTCGAGCTCAAGGCACGCTTCGACGAGGAAGCGAACATCAAGTGGGCGTCGCGGATGGAGCGCGCAGGCATCCACGTCACCTATGGCGTCGTCGGCTTGAAGACGCACACGAAGGTGACGCTCGTCGTGCGCCACGATTACGATGGCCTGCGCCGCTACGCGCACGTCGCGACCGGCAACTATCACGCTGGCACCGCGCGTCTTTACAGCGACCTCGGTCTGTTCACGTGCGACGAGGGTATCGGCCGCGATCTGACCGAGCTGTTCAACTATCTGACGACCGGCTACAAGCCGCGTCGCAAATATCAGAAGCTGCTCGTCGCACCGAAGCAGCTGAAGGCGGCGTTGCTCGAGAAAATCGAGCGCGAGATCGCGCTGGTCGGGCAAGGCGAGCGCGGCCACATCCAGTGGAAGCTCAACGCGATAGAAGATGTCGACATCGTGCGTGCGCTGTATCGCGCTGCCCAGCGCGGCGTGACGATCGATCTGATCGTGCGCGACACCTGCCGCCTGCGTCCCGGTCTCGACGGTGTGTCGAGCTCGATCAAGGTTGTCAGCGTGATCGGGCGCTTCCTCGAGCACGCGCGCATCTACTACTTCCACAACGGCGGCCGCCCCGAGTACTACATCGGCTCGGCCGACGCGATGCAGCGCAACCTCGAGAAGCGCGTCGAGGTGCTGTGCCCGATCGAGGATCCGCGCCTGCAGTCGGAGCTGCGCTTCATCCTCGATACCCAGCTCTCGGATCAGCGCGGTGCGTGGGACATGTTGCCCGATGGCAGCTACGCGCAACGCTCGGGTCTGAACGCGAAGCACAGCCAGGTGCAAATGATCGAGCGTTCCGAACGCCGCCTGAAAGAAGCGACGCGCCTGCGCCGCCGCAAAGTGCAAGCTGCCTCGCGCCGCCGCCGTTAGTATGCGAGGTCTGCAGCGAACACGGACTGCAGCGACGCGCTGCTGAAGTAGATCCGCGAGCAGTCGTCGATCAGGAATGGATCGGGCGCGGACGGCATGTTCATCACGGGCTGCGAGCCCATGAAGTTGTCGTCGATCCCCGCGCGCTCTGCATACCGGGTCTGGAACATCGCACCGACGATCGACGAGTACCCGGAGAACAGGATGCGTAGACCGTCCGATGAAATCGTCGGCGTTTGGGCCAGCGTGACGTCGAGCTGCGCGAACGTGTACTGTTTCGTCTCCGGCCAGTTGCCTGCGTCGTCGGACACATACTCGTAGAACGCCGAGCCCGCGAGGAGCAGCAAGTGGCGATGCGGGCGTCGCGTGACCCCGCCGATGTTGAAGCTGGCGGTCTGCGCGATCGGCAACTGCTCGCCGAACGTCCACTTGCCATCGGCTTGTCGGCGGTAAACGACTACCGCTCCTACCATCGCCGTGGTGGCGCGCACGTAGATCTCGTCGCCCTCGGGAGAGATGTGCGCTTGATCGATGGTCGTGCCGATTGGTGCCGCCAGGTCGATGGGAGCCATCGAGTCGTCGAGGCGGCCTTCGCTCGCAACGTACTTGTTGCCCATCTCGTCGAGAACCTCGCAGGTCGCGACCGCGATCTGCGAACCCGCGCTGGCCGTGTACGTGAAGCAATTCTGGCGCACGACCTGGTTGAGCACGCCGGTCGCTCGCAACGGCGTGCCGAGCGGCGGGCACCGCTGCGGCGCATCAGGCGGACCGTCGACGCGATACGGTGCATCGAGCACGGCCGTCGCCTCGAGCCCGTAGACCTGATTGCAGGCGGCGAGCGCGAGCAATGCAACGAGCGCTGCCTGCCCCATCCGATGATTCTACAGCGACGAGCACACGAGCTTGCCGGAGCTAGCGCGAACTTCGACCTTTACCTTCTGCCCGTCCTTGTATTTCTGCCAGGTGGCGTCCTTGACGTCGCAGCTCTGACCACCGAAGTCGAGGATCAGCGTTTCAGTGCGACCCGCAGAGCGCGTCGCGCCAAGCGTTGCGGGTGTATCGGCGGCTGGCAACTGCGCCGGCCACGCGGCGGTCATGCCGGTGCCCGCTGCTTTGACCGCGTCGATCTTCTTCCAGCGCCGCACGCGGAACGTGCACCAGTCGTCGTCGATCGGTTCGGACCGATACGTCGGCTTGCAGCGCTTCACTTGCTCGAACGTGCCGTCCTTCTTGTCGACGCGCTCGGTGTGGCACTCCTCGCCGGTCTGCACCTGACGCGACGAGCGCTGGCGCCGCGAGCACATCGGAAAACCCGTCGCGTCGCTCGGTATCTGATCGCGCCACGCTGACTCTTCGTACTCGCCGAACTTCTCGATCGCGACGACGCGCTCCCAGCGATGCGCGCTGACCGTCAGCTGCGCATCCTTCGTACGAATGAAGAACCAGTAGATGAGGAAGATGATCAGGATCAGCGCGGCGACCACGTACGGCCAGATTCGCCGCCGCTTCTTGGCTGCGGGCTTCGGCGTGACGACGCCGCGCACTTCCTTGCTCCCATCGAGCGGCGAGCCGCACTGCGCGCAGTTCTTCGCCTTCGCGGCCATCGGCGCATTGCACGCCGGGCAGTGCCGGTCGGCGCCTTCGTAGCTGTGGCCGTCGATCTTCTTCTGCTGTTCGGGCGACGGGAAGTAGCGCTTGTCGGGGTTCTGCGGCGCACCGCACTCGGGACAGTGGCGCTGGCTTTTGCCGAGCAGTCCCTTCGTCTCGCAGTGGTCGCAGTCCCACAGCATCTCATAGAAGCCTTCGCTCTCGACGCGTTCGTTCACGGAGGAACGCATTGTATGCGATCAGCGTCCCGCGAGCGCGCTTGGCTCGGCCGCTAGCGTTCCGCTAGCAACAGCACGGCGATCAAGAGGCCGGCGATCGCCTCGCCGCCGATCAAGGCCGATGCCCACGCCACGCCCTGCTCGTCGGCGACCTTCTTCGACTTGCGTGCGACGAACCAGTGCACGAATCCGCCGATCGCGATCGTGATCGAGATGGACGGCGACATGACGAAGGCGAGGCCCATCGCCACGGGTGAGGGCGCGTACTTC
>DASUFX010000357.1:0-6310 GCA_036274355.1 Kofleriaceae bacterium
CGCGATCAGGGCTAGCAGCCGAACAGCGTGATGACGGCCGTGATGTTGTAGCAGTAGTACCACTGGCCGTTGCGGCACCAGCTGTCGTGCACCGCGCAGCCGTAGTGGTAGCAGCAGTCGCCGCACACCCACGACCAGCACCTACGAGTTGTCCAAAAGGGAAGGTGCCGAGCATCGCATCGCGTCAGCCCACGTTCGTTTGCGGTGCTCTCCCACCATTCGTCCGATTTCCGGACCGTAATTTTGCGAAAGGATTACGAGTCGCATCGGCACATCGGTTGCTGATGCAGCGTGGGCAATGCGAGCTCGCTGTTGGTGTGCGGTACTGGTCCTCTTGATCGCGTGTGACGTCGGCGAGGTCGACCCGATCACGCTCTCGAACGAAGCGCAGGCGCGCGGGCAGAACCCGTGCGACGACGGCGCGATTCGCAAGAAGGCGAACATCAAGCCAAGCGGCGACGGTCATCGCTTCGTCGGCACGAACGGCAAGGACATCATCTTTGGCACCGCGGGGGACGACGTCATCTTCGGCAATGGCGGCGACGACTTGATCTGTGGGCTCGGCGGGGCCGACATCATCTTTGGCGGCGAGGGACGGGACCACATCTTCGGCGGCGGCGGGAACGACACGATCCACGGCCAAGGCGGGAGCGATCGGATCTGGGGCGGCGACGGCAACGACGTGCTGTTCGGCGACATCCTGGACGACAAGCTCTACGGGCAGGATGGCGATGACACGTTGATCGGCGGGCATGGCACCGACACGCTCGACGGTGGCGCGGGCGCCGACTTCTTGCGTGGCGATACCGGCAACGACACCTTCATCGGCGGCGGTGGCTATGACGTCGCGAGCTTTGCGACCGCGCTGCCGCCTGGGCAGCCGGAAGTGAAGAACGACGGCTCGCAGAACGAGATCACCGGCGTCGCGATCGTCAGTGGGCGTGCCGATGGCGACGGCGGTAATGAAGGGCTCGGCGACATCGAATCGATCGTCGGCAGCCCGTTCACCGATCGCATCGAGGCAGGTGGCCGCAACGTGCAGCCGACGTACGGGCTAGACATCGTCCAGAACGGCAACGGTCCGCCACCCGGGCCCGCGACACCGGCGGGTGTTGTCTATGTCGCGAGCGCGACGATTGGCAACGAGCTCGTCGACGTCGGCGTCCACGTGCTGGGCACGACCGGCGATGATCGCTACACCGTGCGCGGCAACGGCATGGTGATTGTCGTCGAGGCGACTGCCGCGCTTGCTGCGGGCGACGGGTGTGCGAACCAGGGCGCGACGACGGTGCGTTGCGACGTGGGTGCGTACGTCGCGGCGCGGCCCCATCGCCGCGATCCGTTTCACTACATCGCCGCGTGGGGCGATAACGGTGCCGACGTGATCGAATTCGTCGGCGACTTTCCGCGCGAGCTCGAGGTTCACGCGAGCGGTGGGCGTGGCAGCGATCATCTGATCGGTGGCGCCGAAGCAGATGTGTTCTTCACGGGCGTCACCGGCAACGATCGTCTCGAAGGCCGCGCCGGCGACGATGCGCTGCTCGGGGAGAGTCAGCACCCACTGGGCTGGGCCGATGGCGCTCGTCCCGACACCGCGTTCTACGACGACGGTGCCGACGTCCTCGATGGCGGCGACGGCAACGATCAGCTCGTCGTCGACTACGTATGTGGTGGCCACAAGTTCATCGGTGGCGCGGGTCACGACATCGCCGGCTTCGCGCGCAGCGGTAAGCCCGCGATCAGCGCGCAGCTCGCCGGCCCGGCGCGCGTGCACACGCAGTGGTACGGGTTTGCCGCGAACATGGACAAGTGCGGCAATCGCCGCGATCGGTGGACCGAGTTCGTCAACAAGGGCACCAACGCCGATCTCGAAGTGCTCGAGGCAAGCGAAGGTCCGGATCGGCTGTGGGGCGACGATCGCAACAACGTGATCTGGGGCCGCGAGGGCAACGACGAGATGTACGGCCTCGGTGGGGACGACGAGCTGCTCGGCGCGAACGGCAACAATCACATGGACGGGGGCGACGGCGACGACGACGTTCGCGACGGAGACGGCGTCGAGGAATAGCGCTGGCCGTCGCGCGGCGCCTGGCGTATGACACGGCCCGTGTTGGACTGGCTGGTCATCGCGGCGTACGTGGTCGCGCTCTTGTGGGCGCTGGTCGAGGTCGTCAGCTCGGATCGCGCGGCGATCTACAAGCTCGCGTGGGTCGCCGTGATGCTGGTGTTCCCGGTGTTCGGCCTCGTCGTGTATTACGCGACTGCCGACCGCTGACGGCTAGTTCCGCCTTGCGGACTTCTTCGCAGCCGACTTCTTTGCGGGCTTCTTCGCGGCGGACTTCTTCGCGGCGGACTTCTTCGCGGCGGCTTTGCCAGCAGCGCGCTTCGCGGCACCAGCGCTCTTACCGCCGTGGACCGTGCGATAGACCTCGACGTACTTATCGACGCTGACCTTCGCGATGGCCTCGCCGATCAGCTCGACCGGCAGCGCGTCGAGGCTCTTGAACCGCACGCACGACTTCCCCATGTCGAGTTTCTTGCCGGTCTGCTTGTACGCCTTCTCGAACCAGCCGCGCAGGTTCTTGTCGCCGTACACGCTCATCAAGTAGACCGCCATGTGGCTCTTTTGCGACGCGAGCGCCGCGAGGCAGAGCGGCTGCTTGTTGTAAACGTCCTTCGCCGGCAGCACCGACTCGGAGACGCACCACGAGATCATGCCCCACTGCAGCCGCTCTTCGTAGCCGGTCGGCAAGTTCGCATTGATGACGTCACGAACCTTGGCGATCGCGGTGCGGCGGTCGTCGGGCAGCTTCTGGAGATAGGCGCCTACGCTCATTTAGTCGTCATCCAGGTGGCCGGTGAGCTTGAGCTTGTTCTTCGCCGCCTTCGCGAGCTTGCTGCGCGGGCGCTCCTCGATGATGCCCTGGAGTAGCTCAGCGCCGAGCTCCTCGTTCGAGCCATCGCCAGACTCGATGAGCCTGAAGCCGAGCGCGTACAGCTGCTCGTCGGTGACGTCGCCGTTGCGCGCGAGGTTCTTCGCGACCGGATAACCCTTCGCGGCGAGTCGCGCGAACTGCGCGAACACCGGATCGTCCGCACTCATCGAGCGCAGCACGCCTTCACCGGCCGCTTCGAGCGACAGCTGGGCGAGAAAGAAGCGCTGGTCGTCATCGATCGCAGCGTCGAGATCCGCGCGCGAGCGGAGCAGGGGCTTGAGCGATCCAAACGCCTCGACCGGCTTGCCGGCTTTGCGCAGGCGTTTCGCGCGCTCGAACAACAGCTCGACGTGCTTCGCAGGCGCGACATCCGCGATCAGCTCGGCGAGCACGCGCTCGAGCACGAGCTGGTCGGCCGATGCCTTGCCCTTCAAGTGACGATCCATCAGCTCGCGCACGCGCTCGACGAGCTCGTCGATCGCCTGGTTCGAGACATGGCCGCGATGCGCGCGGATGACACCGCTATAGCGGCGCGCGACTTGCTCGTCCGCCGTCGCGAGCAGCGCGCGGGTCACCGGCAACACCGACTCCGGCGCCTTCGCGAGACCGCGGGCGGCCGCGTCGCGTGCCGTCGGATCATCGCCGCCGAGCGCCTCGACGAGCGCCTTCACCGCCGATGCACCGCCGCCCGCGGGCAAGCGCTCCATCGCGAGCTTCTGCGCCATCACGTTCTTCGACTTCGCGAGACCCGCGAACGACTTCGCGAGCGACTCGGGAATGCGCGCGCCGCGCAGCGTGTCGACGGCAGATTGCGCGACCGCGTAGTCGTCGCCGTCGGCGTAGTCGATCAGCGTCTCGATCACCTTTTCGGTGCCCTTCGCTTCGCTCTGCGCAACGATGCGGCGGAGGCCCGCGATCGCGGCGAGCCGGATCGGGCGCGGCTCTTCGGCGTCGGCGTACTTGAGCAGCAGCGACTGCGTCGACGGACGTGCGAGATAACCGATCAAGCGGAGCAGCGAGCCGAGCCGCGCGATGCCGAGGGCGACCTCGGGATCACGGAGCGGATCCGCGGCGCTGTGACTGTTCGCGCCGTTGTGGCCGTTGTGGCCGTTGTGGCCATTCGTACCGTTCGCGCCGTTCGTCTTCTTCTTGCCCTTGCTCGCCTTCGCGGCGGCCTTCTGGGCTTCGGCGGCGGTCTTCTGGGCCTTTGCCCACACCTTGTGGAGGTCCTTCGCGGACTCGCTGGCGCGGCCGATCGCGCTTTTCTCGACGAGGTTTGCGAGTTTCTCGTTGCCGGTGTCGAGCTCGGCGCGCACCAGCTGCAGCGCCTGCTCGCCGAACTCGTGATCCGAAAGCTGATCGAGCACCGCTTCGATCGCGCCCGTCGTGCCGCGGCGGATCAATAGCTGCGCCATCACCCGGCGCGCGCCGACCGTTCCTGCGCGCACTTCTTTCTTCAGCGTCGATTCCGCTTCCGCACCCTGTTGCGCGAGCAGCGACGCAGCGCGCTCGGCGAGAATCTCGTCGTCACCGTGGAGGAGCGGGACGAGCTTGGGCGCAATGCCGCCTGCGCTCATCTCGGCAAGGCCGTCGAGTGCGATGCGACGCACGCTTGGATCGGGGTCCGCGAGGCGCCCGGTCAGCGCGCCCTGTACCGACTTGTCACTCTTTCCCACCGCTGCGAGCACGGTCGCCGCGGCAGCCCGCAGATCGACGCGCTCCGAGTCGAGCAGATCGATGATCGCTCCGCCTAGATTCTTGGCCATTCCAGCCTCCGGCGCGAAGGCAACCATGCGAATCAAGCGTTGTAAAGGCCGAGGAACCAGCAGAAGAACCCGACGATGATCGCAGCCCCGCCGGCCAAGGCGGGGCGTCGTGCGAAGGCACCCGCGGCATCGATGCCACGCCAGGCCAACACGACCGCGCCGCCGATCCACAGCACGATTCCGAGGGCCGCAAGCACGGCTGCTCCGATGCTCGGCCGCACATCCCGGGATAACCGCGTCTTTTGCCAGGCTTCGCGCGCCTGCGGCGAGTCGCCCTCGACCGGCGCTCCCGCCGGATCCTGCGCGGCCAGCTTCGCGATCGCCGCATCTGCCGCCGCGAGGTCATCCGCGTGCGGTGTCCACAGCGAGCGCGTCGCCCGCGCGGCTCCGCGAATCGCCCGCCATGCCGCGATCGCGACTGCAGGATCTTCGGACGCTCCCAGCTTCCGCAGCCGCTCGTACGCCTCGTCGACATGCGGCGCGAGCGGCAGATACCAGCGCGCGCTGGTCTCGAACGCCTGGATCGCCTCGAGCGGTTTGCCGCGCAAGATCCAATCGTCTCCGGTTGCGAGCGCATCGCGACCTTCGAGCACCACGCGGATCGAGAGCGCGCCGAAGCCGGCGAGCACGATGGCCGCGATGACGATGATCCGTCGCACGCCGGCACTATACGTGAGTAGCGTCGGCGCGCATGCTGTACGAGGCGCCTACGTCCGGGGGCTCGCGAGTATGATGGCGCGATGCCCGGCGAAGTCGATGACGCGGACGCGGTAGCGCTCGCCGCCACGCACGCGTCGGACGAGAAGGGCATCGCCCACGACGCGACGGTGCAGAGCGGCGACGTCGGACACGAAGCAACGCTGGCGAGTGGCGAGACCGTCGCGAGTGGCGGTGCGCCGCTCGGGCCGAGCACGGCTGCGCGCGATCTGCCCGAGGTCGACGAGACGCGCTACACGATCGGCGGCGAGGTCGGCCGCGGTGGTCTCGGCCGCGTGCTGCGCGCACGCGACGAAGTGCTCGATCGGCCAGTCGCGCTCAAGCAACTGTTCGCGAGCGACGATAACTCGCGGCGCCGTTTCATTCGCGAAGCGATGATCACCGCACGGCTCCAGCATCCGGCGATCATTCCGGTCTACGACGCCGGGCGGCTCGCTGATCGCTCACCGTTCTACGCGATGAAGCTCGTCGGCGGGAAACCGCTGGACGAGGCGATGCGCGGTACGAACACGCTCGCGGCGCGGCTCGCGCTGATGCCGACGGTGCTCGCGGTCGCCGATGCAGTCGCGTACGCGCACAGCCAGCGGATCATTCATCGCGACCTCAAGCCGGGGAACGTGCTCGTCGGCGAGTTTGGCGAGACGATCGTGATCGACTGGGGCCTCGCGAAGGATCTGTCGATCGATGATCACGAGGCGGTGGATGCCGGGCCATATCGCGCGGTCGCGTCGACGCACACGGTGGCTGGCGCGGTGCTCGGAACACCGGGATACATGGCGCCCGAGCAGGCCGCAGGGCAAGAGGTCGACGAGCGCGCAGATGTCTATGCGCTCGGCGCGATCCTCTACCACGTCGTGTCCGGCGCGATTCCGCACGAGGGCACGACGCTCG
>DASUFX010000358.1:0-3611 GCA_036274355.1 Kofleriaceae bacterium
GAGAGGTTTCTCGACTTCACCTTGACGATGCCCTTGCACGGCATCGGGCAGTCGCCGCACGACAGCTTCTTGGTGATGTACTTGTCGACGGCGCCACCATCGATCTTCATGCCGCGCTTGCCGATCGGGAAGTCGCGTGAGCCGACGCCTTTCCAGTTCTTGATCGGCGCGTCGCCGTTTTCGATCGACAGTGCGACCGCGAGCGTCGTGCCGCGCTTCGAGAACGAGCGGCGCATCGCGGCCTGCGGTGAGGCGAGCTTCGCGCCCATGCGCTTTGCAGCGCGATACATCCAGCCGAGCCACACCTTCGCCGTGAGCATCCACGCGAAGAAGCGCGCGATAAGGCCGAGGTCGCGCTTGTACTCGTCGGTGATGCGCTTGCACACCGCCTTGAACTCGTCGGGCTTGGCGACCGGCACCTCGCCGGTGCCTGCGACGACGATCGCCTTCAGGTTCTTGCTGCCGTACACGGCGCCGAAGCCCTGGCGACCGAACGCGTGATAGCGGTCGTTCATCACCGACGCGATTCGCATCTGCTTCTCGCCGGCTGGGCCGATTGCCGACACGCCGACGTCGCGCTTGCCACCGAACCGGTCCTTGAGCGCGTCGAATGTCTCGGGCACTTCTTTGCCCCACAGCTCGTTCGCGGGCTCGATCGTGACCTCGCCGTCGCGGATCACGACGATCGACGGTACGTCTGCTTTGCCGGTGACGACGAGCGCGTCGAAGCCTGCCTTGCGCAGGTGAATGCAGACGCTGCCGCCGGAGTTCGAATCGGCCCACGTGTTCGTCAGCGGTGATTTGCCGACGATCTGGATGCGACCGGAGAACGGTGCGTGCAGGCCGGTCAGCATGCCGGAGCACAGCGCGAACATCGATTTCGGATCCAGCGGATCGGTTCCCGCCGGGAAGTGCTTCCACATCAACCACGCGCCGAGGCCGTAGCCGCCGAGGTAGTCGCGATACACCTGCGGGTCGATCGTCTCGACGCGATGCGATCGCGCGCTGAGATCGACGAACAACGCCTTCCCGTGAAACCCCTTATTGATAGGAGCCAGCTCACCCATAGGGGCCGGAGCATACCTTCGATCGCGTGCGGCCCCCGCCGACCGGCCGCGCCGTCTAGCTGCGCTGGAAAAACCAGCCGGGACGAGATCTTCTAGGCGCAGCGACCAAATACTTGGTGCCAACAGGCTTTCTTTTGCCTCTTCGCGTCAAAAAACCCTGGCATTCGTGGTCGAACCTTTGATAGATGCCCGCGCCTATATGAAGACGCTTGCTTCTCTTACTCTCGCACTCTCGCTCGCCGTCGCCCTCACCGCGTGCGGCGACAACCTCGGCGGCGGTGACGACACCGGCGGTGAAGGTTCGGGCTCGGGCTCCGGCTCGGGTTCCGACGAGCCCGCACCGAAGCTCGACGCGACCGGCACCTACCGCCTCAACAGCACGTTCGATATCGCGACGAACATGCCGGGCAGCTCGGGCTCGTTCGTCAACGGCCTGATCGCCGCCACCGACGATCCGGACGATCCGATGTCGTGGCTGCTCGATCAGATGCTCGACCAGATGCCAAGCGGCACGCTCAAGTCGATCCTCCAGGGCGCCAAACCGATCGTCGCCGGCTACCTCAACGACCAGCTCACGCAGCTCGCGCCCGACCTCGTCGGCACGATCCTCGAGCTCGGCCATCACATGGAAGACATGACGAAGCACTTCGGCGTCAACGAGAAGCTCGTGATCGCCGGTGCCGACCAGACGCTCCTCGCCACGCTAACCGCGGACGGCGTGCGCTTCACGGTCGACGCAAACCAGATCGATGTCGCGTTCGCCGACTACAACGTCGACGACGTCGTCGCGAGTGGCGTGCTGATCCAGATCGAGAACGAGTCGAAGATGCTGATCGGTGAGCACGCCCTGCCGCTTCCCTACGGCAAGATCGTTCGCATGGGCCTCGACACGGCGATCATCCCGACGATCGATCCGAACGCCCACAACCTCGCTGACCTGCTCGGCGACGTCGTCGACTGCACGTCGGTCGGTCAGGGCATCGCGGATGCGCTCGACTTCGGTAGTGCGTCGTTCTGGACGTCAGCCTGCACCGCGGGCCTCAACGGCGCGGCCAACCTGGTCTACGACCAGATCGCGGCGAAGGACTCGCTGCTGACGTTCCACCTCACGGGCAACGCGCGCGTGTCGGACGGAAACGGCGACCACAAGCTCGACAAGATCCAGTTCGGCACGTGGGCGGGCACGCTCAGCTACGACGCGACCGACACGGCGCTGGTGCAACCCGCGTCGTTTGACGGCCACCGCGAGTAACCTCGGGCCTCGCTAACACGTCCGGCGCTTCGCGCCACGCGTGATACGTCAGGCGCTTCGCGCCAGCGTTCTGCAGAGCGCGAACGCGCGCGGCTGCAACGGCACGCGCGCCCCCGCTCGGGTGGATTCGCGCCTACTCGCCGCGGCAACCTCCTTCGCAGCGGCTCTGCGTCTCGAGCTGCATCGTTCGCGTTGCTTCGCAACGCTTGTGCCTTCCTGCGGCGGCGCGCTCGCGGCTCGCTGACGGCGCTCACACCCTCGGAGGGCAACGCGTGCCTGCGCGCCGCGCGCTTCGAGACTGCAACGCCGCAACGTCGAAACATCGCGCTCTGCACGCACGAGCGTTTCAGCAGAACGCGATCTGGAATGTTTTTGGCCTTGGCGTTCTTGGCGTTCTTGGCATCTTGGCGTCCCTCTGGGCGCGAAACCGATGACGCGCGGACGCGGGCCGGCGAGCAGACGCGTTGGTCGCCCGAAGATCAGCGCAGGAGGATCGCGTCGCCTTCGACGGCGACAACCGGTGCGCTCTCGGGGTCGAAGCGCTCGGCCTTGAACTCGCGGTCCGGGCCCTCGACGGTGTCGCCGGGCTCGATGCGTTCGCCCGACGCAAGCGTCGCGGCGATGTCACGGAGCAAGAGCGCGGCTTCGGTCGCGCTTTCGGGCGTGAGGCCGAGCAGCACGATGTCGGGACGGCCGAACTTGCGCAGGCCGAGCGACCACGCGGCAATCGAGCCGTCGTCGCTCTCGTCGAAGAACAGCGTGACCTCGTGCATGATGTCGAAGCTGCGTTCGGGCGAGAGCGCGGCGACTTCGCTGCCGAGGTGCGCACGGGCGGCGTAGACGTCGATCACGACAGTCGCGCCTTCTTCGCAGAGGCACTTGGCTAGCGCCCAGGCGGCCTGGAGATGCCCGAGGTCATCGGGATCGTCGTGCTGCGCCTCGATGACGTAGGCGTGCTCGGCGGCGAGTGCCGCGGCCGCGTGCTGCGGGCCGAGGTCGGCCGCAATGAGATCCGCGAACGGCGCGATGACGGATTCGGTGAACCAGGCCGGATCTTCAGCGCGGTCACGCGCGACGAGGGCGACGGAGTTGGCGCCGGAGCCTTCGTCGGGCATGCCGTGCTGCTTGCGCGAGACCGGCAGCGGGTCCGGCATTTTTTGGGTGGAGAGCGCGATGAGGGCGATCTCGCCCGGCCCACCGCCGACGACGTAGTTCGCGCGTGGCCAGACGGCAACCATCAGGCCACGACGTCTTCGGTGTACATGCTGTCGATCTCGCGGGCGTACTTTTGC
>DASUFX010000359.1:0-4007 GCA_036274355.1 Kofleriaceae bacterium
GGCGAGTACATGTCCGCGTCGGACTTCGCTTCGTCGATCGTCTGCGGCTTGTCGTCGATCTCGACCGTCAGTGCGCCGACGTTGGCGCCCTGGAGCATGTGGCCTTCGCCCATGATCGCGTCGCCGACCTCGACCGCGCCCGGCACGTCGATCGAGAGACCGAGCTTCGGGAGCTTCGTTGGACCGGTAGCTTTCGCTTCGGTCGTCTTGCCGGCAGCGGTGCCACCGTCGTCCTTCTTCTTGCAACCAGCAAACAGCGCGACAGCCACGAACAGGATCGAGATGCGAGTCATTGATGCCTCCGTCCCGCGGCATATTTCACGTCGCGTACCGACGACGGCGCGCGCGATGTCCGCTACTTAGCGGCCGCGGCGGGTCGGCACGAACCCAATTGCCAAACCCGGGTGGGTCCGGTGTAGGGTGCGCGCCATGTCGCCCGAAGGTCTGCAAATTTTTGCGGTGGTGTTTGCGGTGTGGGGAGTCGCGGTCGCGATCAAGGCATTCAATTGCCTGCGCAACAACGAGGACTACGTGTTCAGCATGTGGGACGGCGGCATGATTCGCGCCGGCAAGCGACTGAACAAGATGGGCAAGCAGATCAAGCTCGTCGTCGGCGTGCTCGAGGCCGTCGGCTGCATCGGCCTCTTGACCGGCGCGATTCCGCTGCAGACCGCGTGCTACCTCATCATCTTTGTCGCGATCGTCAGTCTCGTATCGGACTTCGTCACCGCGGCATGACCGACGTCCCGTTCGCGGAGTCGCTGTGTCATCGCTGCGTGAACCTCCGCGTCGTGCGTAGCAAGACGTCGACGTTTCTGATGTGTCAGGAGCCGTCGCTGCCGAAGTATCCGCGCCAGCCGGTCGTCGCGTGCGGCAAGTTCAGTCCTCGACCGTGATGAGCAGCGGGTACTTGCGCGTGCCGGTGAGCGTCGCCTTGAACGCGCCCTGGCGATAGGCGTGTTCGGCGTCCGGCTGCATCGTCGGATCGAGCACCACGCTGCCCACGATGCGCACGCGCGCGCCGTTCTCGATCACGCGCTCCTCGAAGCGCTCGCTCTTCATGATCGCGCGGTTCGCGAGCGCGGCTTCGGCGGCATCGATGCGCGCTCGGCCGCTGTCATCGACGACGAAGAACGTCACCAGCTTGCGCGTGACCTCGACGCGCGCCGGCACCGTCATGTCGAGACTGCCGAAGACCTGGACGACGGTCTCGAATGCGACGCAGTCCTTCCGCGACATCAGCGACTGGACGAGCTCGCCCTCCGCCTCGACGTGACCGACGATGCACGCGAGCCTGCCGTCGCGTAGCTCTGCGATCGGCGTGACCCGAGTGCGGCGCAGCACGCGGCGCGTACGCCGTGCATCGGAGCCGTACCACGCGTGGGCGAAGTATCCCGTGATGCCGCCGCCGATCGTCAGAAGCAACGCGATCAGCGCCGGTTCCACACCGGCATCGTAACGCGACATCGCCGTCAGCGTGCGTGGTGCGCACGAGACGCCACCGCCGCGAAGCAGGGCGCGTAACCACATCGCCACGTCTTGCGCATCGCGCGTCTACGCACCGGCGCTGCGCGGTTCGTCACGCGAGGCGGCGGCATGACCGCTGCTCGATGGCACTGCATGGCCCGTCCCCATATCCGCAAGCTCATCACGTGGTGTTGCACCGTCCCCGCCAGTGTCGTGCTCGTCATCTGCCTGTTCTTGCCGCAGGTACAGGACTGCAACGGACGCACGAAGACGGCATTCGACACGAACACCTGGCCGTTCATGGTCGTGCTCGCGATCATCGGTGTGTTGCCGATCGCGTGGCAGTGGCGGCCGCTGCGCCAGCCGATCTTGCTGATGATCGGCGTCGCGACTGCGAGCGTGCTCATCATGAGCGTGCTCGGGATTCCGGTGCTGATCGCGCTCGCACTCACGCGCAGCATGACTGACGAGGAAGCGGTCGCACTGTGCAGCTTCACGCTCGTGCTCGCGTTCGTGCTGATGTTCCCGGTCGCGATGATGTTCGGCGATTGGCGGCGCGGCGCCGAGCTGACCTGGGCCGCTGCGTGGCTCGAGCTGTTCGGAACGATCTGGTGGGCGTCGGCGGCGACCGAGCTACGTCCGCTCCAGCTGCGGCGCTGGCATTTCATCCGGCCACGCAAGCTCGTGCAGAAGGCCGATCAAGTCGACGATCTCCGTCAGCAGGATGTGCACCGTGGTGCGGGCGGGGGCGAGGTCCTCGGGCGCGAGCTGCTTCGCGTTGAGCCAGCGCGACAGTGCCAGTGCATCCACCGCGCGAGTGATGGCGCTCCATAGATCGGCGTTGTGCACACCCAGCGATGCGCGATCGTGAAGCGCGGCGTGCAGCGCATCGATACGGCGCTTCGCGTTCGTGCGGTGCCTGCGCGCGCGGAAGAGCCGCCAGCGCAACAGCGGTGCGGTGAGCGTGCGGCGCAGATCGAGCAGGTCTTTGCCCCGCATCGCGGCGGCTTCGTCGAGCACGAACGAGCACGACAAGAGGTCGTGCCGCGCGGCTTCGGCGATCTCGTGCAGCATCGTGCTACCGCGTGGTTTGCCACAATCGCAGCGTGCCGTCGCGATCGCTCGTGAAGTACATGGTACGGCCGTCGGGCGAAATCCACGGATCGGTATCGGCCGCGGTGCTCGACAGCTCGACAATGCGGGCAGGCGGAGCGAACGGCGCGGCCTCTGTCGTGCGGGTTGCAGCGTACAGCTCGCCATCGCCACCGCGATTCGAATCGAAGTAGACGGTGAGCTTGTCGGCCGCGAGCATCGGGTTGCCTTCATTGCTCGCGCTCTCGAGCTCGGGCACGAGCGCGGGCGTGCTCCACGCGGCGGTCGCGGATGCGCGTTGCGACATATAGATGTCGAGCGTCGTGGTGCCGGCGCGATCGCTGTCGAACATCGCGATCGTCGCATCGACGGTCGTCGCGCCGCCATCGGCTGCCACGGAGCTGAGATCGGTGACATGCACAGGTGTGCCCCAGGCATCGGCGCGCGATGCTCGCGTCGACACCCAGACATCGTTGCCACCGAGCGTCGGCATGCGCGCGCTCGCGAAGTAGATCGTGAGGCCGTCGTAGCTGACTTCCGGCGTGGTCTCGGCGTCGGCGCTGTTGAGCTCGGCGACCGCGGTTGGCGTGCTCCAGCCACCGGTCGGCGATGACCGCTTCGTCACGAAGATGTCGCTGCTGCGATTGAAGTAGAGCTCGAGCAAGTCGCCGGTCGCGGTCGGATCGTCATCGCCCACCGGCGTGATCCCGATGGGCTCCGGCGGGCCCCACGGCCCGAGGGGCAGGGCATCGGCACGCGGAGCGTCACTCCCGGCGCCGGCGTCGTCCATCCCTTCGCTAATGCTCGCCTTACAGGCGGTCAGCGAAATGAGGAGGCAGAGCCGGCGCACCCTCTCAGTCTATCAGTCAGACCCTCTGCGTATCGTCGAGAAATGGGAATCGAAGCCACCGGAAAGCTCCACACGATTTTCGAGACCAAGCAGGTGTCGGAGCGGTTTTCCAAGCGCGAGTTTGTCGTCGAGCTCGCCGACAACCCGAAGTATCCGCAGACGGTGTTGTTCCAGCTCACCGGCGATCGCGTCTCGCAGCTCGACGGCATGAACGTGGGAGACCAGGTGCGCATCGAGTTCTCGCTGCGCGGTCGCGAGTGGCGCAGCCCGTCGGGCGAAGTGAAATACTTCAACAGCCTCGACGTGTGGAAGATCGAGCCCGCGCGTGCTGGCGCCGGTCGCGGCCGCCGCGACAGCGGTGCGGATCCGCGCGACATCGACATGCCGCCTCGCATCGACGAGTCGCAATTCGGCCGCGGCGACACCGACGACATTCCGTTCTGAGCGACACCGCATTCTGCGCGAGCCGGCACAACCGTCGCGCGCGTGAACCGCGATCGCACCGGCTCGTTACGTCACTAAACGTAGTCGGGTGCGAGTGAGCGCAGTTTCTGTCGAGTCCACGCGCACGCTGCGCGCTCTTGCCGCACGCCGAGAA
>DASUFX010000360.1:0-3459 GCA_036274355.1 Kofleriaceae bacterium
TGACGCCGCAGCCCGAGCCGCCGCCGAGCTTGCCGAACTGCGTGCCGAATCGCGACGGTGTGATCACCGCGGACGAGATGCCGGTCGTGTTCGACGCGTCGCTGAACTACTACGTCGGCACGAACGTCACGATCGCGCAAACCGGCGAGCGCTGGGACTACAGCACCGAGCGCGCAGAAGACGACGTCGTCGCACTCGGTCCGGTCGCGCTCAAGGATCAGTGGTACGCGAGCAATTTCCCGGCGGGGCAGTTCGTCGTCGACGCTGGTAGCGGCCTCGAGGGCATCTATCACCAGGACGCGCAGGCACTGTGGCTCGACGGCACCGCGTCGCACGACATGGCAATGGCGTCGCGCACGCTGGTCGTGTACCCGCAGGCCGTCGCGGTGCTGCGCTTCCCGGTCGCGGCCGGCGACATGTACACGACGCGCGCGACGCTTGCAGGCGCCACGATCAATGGCCTGCCGTTCAACGGATACGACGACATTACGGTGTCGGTCGTTGGCGAGGGCCTGTTGGCTGTGCCCTACGTCGAGTTCTCGCCCGTGCTACGCGTCACCGTCGCGGTCGCGCGCGTACCGACGAGCGGCCCGTCGACGAGTAAGCGCACGACGCTGTTCTTGTTCGAATGTTTCGGTGAGGTCGCTCGCGCGGAAAGCAAAGCCGACGAGCCATCTGCCGATTTTAGTTTCGCCGCCTATTTCAGGCGATTCGCGTTAGGAGTGACACCATGATCTGGGACATGTGGAAACAAGGCTTCGCTGCTTGGGAGCAAGCCACCGCGCAATACTTCGAGAAGGTGCTGACGAACCCGGGCGTGCTCGGGCCGGCCGGCGCGATGTTGACCGCGGCCATGAAAACGAAGACCGCGACTGACAAGGCGCTCGCCGCCTGGTGGTCGTCGTTCGGCTTGCCGACGCGCCGCGAGCAAGAGCGCGCGCTGCACAAGCTCAACCAGCTCGAGAGCCGGCTGTATGACCTCGAAGAGCAACTACTGATGCAGTCCTCGAAGAGGAACTAGCCATGGACGTCGCGCACCTGCTTACCGTTGCACCCGCGCCGCATGCCGTATTCGAGCGGCTGGCGACGCATCGCGATCGCGCGCGTTTCCACGTGCGTGTTGGCGACGCGTGGCAACCGGTCACGTGGGGCCAGTTCGCTGCCCAGATCCGTGGCGTCGCGCGCTGGCTCGTCGAGCACGAGCTGCAACCCGGCCAGCGCATCGCGATCTACGCGCCGAACAGCGTCGCGTGGGCAGCTGCTGCGCTCGGCGCGCAAACCGCAGGTGGGGTGTTCGTGCCGATCTATCCGGCGTCGACACCCGAGCAAGTCGCGTACATCCTCGAGCACGCCGAGATCAAATACGTGTTCGTCGGTGGCAAGGAGCTCATCGCACGTCTCGAAAAGGCGCGCGCTCTGCTCGCGTCGCCGCCGCAAGTTGTCGCCGTCGATGATGCAGCATTCCGAGGCGCCACGGCGCGCGACGCTGCAGAACCGGGATTCGTCGACACGCGGCTGTCGGCTCTCGATCTCGATCAACCGGCGCAGATGCTCTACACGAGCGGTACATCGGGCAATCCGAAGGGCGTGCCGCTCACGCATCGCAACGTCGGCACGAGCGGCTCCGATTGGCTGCAGTGCAACGCGCCGCTGCTCGCGGAGGGCGATCGCGATCTGCTCTGGCTGCCGATGAGTCACATCTTCGGATTCGGCGAGCTGTGTGCGGGCAACTTGCTCGGTTGGGAGACGTACCTCGCGACGCCTGCCGACGTGCTCGAGCACCTGCCGAGCGTCGCGCCGCACGTGTTCATGTCGGTGCCTGCGTACTGGGAGAAGATCGCGCGCGCCGTCGCGACACACGCCGATCGCAGCGAGGCGCTGCGCAAGGTCACCGGCGGCAACCTGCGCTTCTGTCTCTCCGGCGGTGCAGGCCTCAAGGTCGAGATCAAGGAGCAGCTGCACGCGCTCGGCATGCTGATCATCGAGGGCTACGGGCTCACCGAGACGTCGCCGACGCTCACGCTCAACCGTCCCGACTCGTTCCGGTTCGACACGGTCGGCAAGCCACTGCCGTCGCTCGAGCTCAAGCTCGACACCGATGGCGAGATCCTCGCGCGCGGCCCGAACGTATTCGCCGGCTACTTCAAGGATCCGGCGGCCACTGCGGCGGCGTTCACCGAGGACGGCTGGTTCCGCACCGGTGATGTTGGCCAGTGGACCGAGGATGGCTTCCTCAAGATCGTCGATCGCAAGAAGGACATCCTCGTCAACAGCGGCGGCAAGAACATCCCGCCCGCGAACATCGAGGCGAAGTTCGTCGACGATCCGGCGATCGAGCGCGTCGTCGTCTATGGCGACGCGCGGCCGTACCTGGTCGCCGCGGTGTGGATGCGTCCCGATGTTCCCGCCGACGATCGCGTGCGCCTTGCCGCGAAGCGCATCGACGAGATCAACACTGAGCTTGCACGCCACGAGACGATCAAGCGGCACTTCATCGCCGAGCTGCCGCTCACCGTCGAGGACGGCACGCTCACGTCATCACTGAAGCTGCGCCGCAAGGTCGTGTACGACCGGCTGCGCGATCGCTTCGAGGCTCTGTACGCGTAGGATGGCTATGCAGGCGCCAAAGAAAAGTCCGCTCGATTCGATCATCGCGCTCGTCAAGCGCGCGCCCAAAGGGCAACCCGCCGTCGGTATGACGCCGCACTCTGTCGTGTGGACGGAGAACAAGTGGCGTCTCCTCCGCTTCGCGCCGGCCCGCCCGAAGTACAAGACGCCGGTCTTGCTCGTGCCATCGCTGATCAATCGCTGGTACGTGCTCGACCTCGGCACCGGTCGCTCGCTCATCGAGTGGCTGGTCGCGCAAGGCCACGACGTGTTCTGCATCGACTGGGGAACGCCGGGCTCCGAAGATCGTTACCTGACGTGGGACGACTTCGCCGGCCGCTACGTCGGCCGCGCCGTTCGCATCGCGTCGCGCTACGGCCGTTCGGGTGACGTTCATCTGCTCGGCTACTGCCTCGGTGGCACGCTGGCAACCAGCTACGTCGCTGCGTTTCCCGAGCGTATCGCATCGTTCCTCGCGCTCGCGGCGCCGATCGATTTCGAGCACGCGGGCATCATGGCGACCTGGTGCCGCACGCCGACGTTCGATGTCGGCGCGATCTTCGAGGCGTTCGGCAACATCCCGTGGCCGCTCATGCAGGCGAGCTTCAACATGCTGCGCCCCACGCTGCGTGCGGCAAAGACCGTGGCGCTGCTCGATCGCGCATGGGACGACGAGTTCCTCGAAGGATTCCTCGCGACCGAGCACTGGGGCCACGACAACGTCTCGTTCCCCGGCGCCTGTTATGCGCGCTACATCGAGGAGCTGTACCGGGCCAATCGACTGATCAGCGGCGGCTTCTCGGTGATGGGTCGGCCGGCGGAGCTACACCAGATCAAATGCCCCGTGCTCGC
>DASUFX010000361.1:0-15453 GCA_036274355.1 Kofleriaceae bacterium
CGCGCGTTGCTGCATCGAGTAGCGCATGGACGATCACCTGCGTGATCGTCCGCGGCCGCGCTCCCGCGGGAAGCCCCTTCGTGCGCAGTTTCTCCAGCGCGCGAGCCTCGTACGGTGACAGACGGATCGTGATCTTCGACAGCTGTCTGCGATCTTCCATGACCTCTACGTCGCCCTTCCGGTGTCGCGTACAGACTAGGCAGTTCGCGTTCGGCGTCAATGTTCCACGGGCGTTGATCACGTGAACAGATCGCAGCGAGGTCGCGTCACTCTTCGAGCGTGGTGACGCCAGCAAGAACTTCGTCGGCCTTACCGCGCGCGACGACGCGGCCCTTGTCGACTCGCACGATCTGATCGGCGAGCTGACGCGCTTCAGCGATCGAGTGCGTGACATGCACGATCGGTACCGCCAGATCTTTCGAAAGGTCGCGCACGAGAGCAACAAGCTGCGCACGCAGCTCGCGATCGAGTGCGGAGAACGGCTCATCGAGCAACACGAGCTCCGGTGAGCGCGCGAGCGCACGTGCGAGCGCGACACGCTGCGCCTCACCTCCGGAGAACGTGCGCGGCCGCCGCCGCGCGAGATGACCGACGCCGACGCGATCGAGCAACGCCTTCGCCTTCGCCGCGCGCTCCATGCGCGGCACGTGCTGCATGCCGTACTCGACGTTGTGCAACGCGTTCATGTGCGGGAACAGCGCGAGGCCTTGGAACACGTACGAGAGACGACGCTTGTGCACCGGCACGTCGATGCCACTCGCGCGATCGAGCCAGACCTGATTGCCGAGCGCGACGCGGCCCTTGTCGGGAGCTTGCAGGCCGGCGAGCACGGCGAGGATCGTGCTCTTGCCCGAGCCCGACGGGCCCATGATGCAGGTGATGCCGTGCGGGCATGTCAGCTCGACATCGAGCGCGAACTCGCTCGACCGCGACAGCACGATTCTGGCGACGAGCTCAGGCACGGTTCGGGTGCATCCGCCGGGTGAGCCGGTTCGCAAGGTAGAGCATGCCAACGCCGACGACGGTCATGACAAAGGACATCTGACGTGCCTGCGCCTCGTGATTGCCATAGAAGAAGTCCATGACCGCGATCGAGGCCGTCGGAACCCCGTCGATGCGAGAGCTGGCGAAGAACATCGTTGCGCCGTAGTCGCCGAGCGCGCGCGCGAAGCCGAGCATGCCGCCTGCGATCACGCCCGGCGCGGCGAGCGGCAGCACGATCGTGAAGAACACGCGCAACGGGCCGGCGCCCAGGGTGCGCGCCGCGTTCGTGTAGCTCGCATCGACCGACTCGAGCCCGATCCGCACCGATCGCACGACGAGCGGTAGCGAGCCCATCGACGCCGCGATGACCGCGCCCTTGAACGTGAAGATCAGCTGGCCGCCGAACACCGACTGCCACGCCCGGCCGACCGCGCTCTCGGTGCCGAGCGACACGATGAGGTAGTAGCCGAGCACCGTCGGTGGAAGCACGAGCGGCACCGACGTGATCGCGTCGAGCAAGTCGCGCGCCGGCAGCCTCTTCCACATCAGCAGCACGGTCAGCGCGGTACCGACGACGAGCGTGAGCACCATCGAGAGCAGCGCGATCCGCAGCGACAGCGCCATCGGCTCCCACACGATGCCGCCCTGCGATTGCACGTACGCGATCACGCCGATCACGATCGCGAGCGTGATCGCGAAGCGTGCGATCTCGCCGCGCTCTGCCCGTAGCGAGTCGAGTAACGAGCTTGCGCGTTCCATGGTTATGCCGCCGGCAGCGTCACCACGAACACCGCGCCCAGATCGCCGCGCTCCTCGACACGAATCGTGCCGCCGTGGGCTTCCACGGCGAGCTTGCAGAAGTAGAGCCCGAGGCCGCGATTCGCGCGGGCACTCTGGCGGCGGCGCTCGACCTGGAAGAAGCGGCCGAAGATCGCGTCGCGATCCGCGGGCGGCACCGGCGGACCGTTGTTGCCGATCGCGATCTCGACGCCAGCGCCCATGCGCTTCGCACTGATCGCACAGCGACCGCCGCGCGGCGCGTAGCGAGTCGCGTTGTCGAGCAGGTTCTCGAGCACGCGGCCGAACAGATCGCGATCGAGCTTGATCGTCATGTCGTGCTCGATGTCGAGATCGAGTTTGAGCTGGCGCACCTCGAAGTGCGCGCGATTGCCGGCACGCGCGCGATCGATCAGCTCCATCAGCTTCACCGGCTGTGGCACCGCGCGCAGGATGCCGTCCTCGAGCTCGTCGACGTCGAGGATCGTCGCGACGAGGCCGAGCGCTTTGCCGACGAGCACGTTCGCGTCGTCGAGATACTGCGTGACGCCGGGCGGCGCGTCGGGACCGATCTCTTCCTTGAGTAAGTGCAGATAGCCCTGCACTGCCGACAGCGGGCTGCGCAGATCATGGACGACCAGTGCCGCGAGAACGCGCTTCTTCTCGCGCAGCTCCTTCGCGCTCTCGCTATTGTCGTTCGCCGTCTCCGCACGAACGCCGGCCGGCCCTTTCGTCAACGGCATCAGCCAACCACGCGATTACGCCCGCCCTCTTTGGCGCTGAACAGATGCGTATCGGCTTGTTTGATGAACTCCAGCGCGTCCTCGATCTCGCCGCGAAGGCTCGCAACGCCGATCGATACGGTGACCGGAATCACCGCGTCCTCGAACTTGAACTCCGCGACCTCGACGAGCTTGCGGATCTTCTCCGCGAACTGCATCGCGTTGTAGTGATCGATCTCGGGCAACACGATCGCGAATTCCTCGCCGCCGTAGCGCGCGAGCACGTCTTCGCGCCGGATGCGCGTCTTGATCACCGACGCGAGGTGCTTGAGCACGTGATCGCCGGCGAGGTGACCGAAGCTGTCGTTGACGCCCTTGAACCGATCGATGTCGAACATGATCAGCGACAGGTCGCGGCGATATCGCAACGCACGCCCGATCTCGCGCTCGAGCGTCTCGACGAAGTAGCGGCGGTTGAACACCTGCGTGAGACCGTCGACCGTGGTGAGGCGATAAATCTCCTCGTGGTAGGCGTTCTCGATGTTGTTGCCGCTGAGGAACTTGAAGATGCAGCGACCGACCTTGATGAAGTCGCCGTCGCGCAGCACGTACTCGTCGATCATCTCGTCGTTGACGTAGGTGCCGTTGGTCGACCCCATGTCACGCAGCATGATCGCGTTGCCGGTGTTGATGATCTTGCAGTGATTCCGCGAGACCGCTTCCTGATCGATCTGGATGTCGGCCTTACTCGAGCGGCCGATGATGATCTGCGGGCGGTTCAGGTTGAACTTCTTGCCCAGCTCGAGGCCGTAAATAACAACGAGGCACGCCTCTTTCGCGACCGGTCGATCGCTGATCTTCGAGATCGCGGTGACGACGGTCTTGTTACGGCCGGTATCGCTCACCCAGCGTTGATCCTATCAAGAAATCCGGACCTTTGCGCGTCTTGCGCTGTCACCTGTTTGTGTCGGCGCAATCGAGGCGGTCGTCGGGTGCCCGCTTACACTGGAGCACGTCCTCGATTCGATAGCCGTCGCGCACGAACCGGTAGGACTGCAGCAGCATGCGATTCCCGGTCTGTTTCCAGAACGCCCGCACGTCGCTCATGTTGTCCTCGCCGCGGGTCGGCAGCGTCTCGAGCGCCGAACCGGCGAACGTACCCGCGTAGCGCGCACACTCACCGGGATCGCGCGACCTCCGGAACACGTTCCAGTAGCAATTACCGTCGTCGCTGCACTTCGCGCGATCGACGACGATGAGCTCCGCCTGACCGTCGCCGTCGAGATCGCGATCGGCATGCTCGAGCCGCGGCGACTCGCTCATGACGCCGTCGCGGTCTGGCTCCGCACACGTCCCCGGTTGCACGGTTGCCATCGGCATCCGCACCGTCGTGGGCGCCGGCTTACTGCGCGTACACGCGCCGATGACGACACTGGCGACGACGAAAAGAATGCGCCTAGAGGACATACTTCGGATCCGGTCCGGGTGCCTTGGACATCTCGAGTGCGAGCGCTTCGTATCCCGGCCGACCGAGCGCGGCAAACGCGAGTCGCTTTGCCTCTTCGACGCCGGGTTGGTCGAACGGGTCGACACCGTAGAGCGGTCCTGCGAACGCGGTGATCGCTTCGAGTAACACGAGCAGCTCACCGATCGCTTCCGCCGACACCTTCGCGAGCGTGAGCTTGCCGCACGGACGACCACGCCGCACGAGCGAGGACATCGTGCCCGTGAGCTCGGCATCGAGCAGCTCGCCGAGGCCGTGACCTGCGAGGTAGCTGAGCTCGGCCTGTGACTCTGCGAGCGCACCGCCGGGAATCTTCACCTCGCCGCCGCGATCGGCCGCGGTCACGAACAGGAAGACCTTGTCGTCCGGTCCTTCCGCGTAGAGCTGCAGCTGACTGTGCTGATCGGTCGCGCCGCGTGCCGCGATCGGTGTCGGGCCAACGTTGACCGTGCGGCCGTCCGTCGACTTCTCCTTGCCAAGGCTCTCCGCCCACAGCTGGCGAAACCAATCGGCGGTGTCGTAGAGGCCGTCGACGTACGCCATCATGACGGTGAGGTTGCGACCGCGCACGATGTGATGGTGATGCAAGAGCGTCGCGAGCAGCAGCGCGGGGTTCGTCGCGACATCCGGGACGAGCACGCGATCGCGCATGCGCCGCGCGCCGTCGAGCAACCCCATCACGTCGAGCCCGGCGAGCGCAGCGGGCAAGAGGCCGACTGCAGACAGCACGCTGAACCGACCGCCGACGTTCTGCGGAATGTCGAACACCGGATAGCCGCGCTCGGCTGCGACGGCACGCAGCGCGCCCTTCTCCGGATCGGTCGTGCACACGATGTGTTTCTTCGCGCGCTCGGGGCCGAGACGCTTGTCAAGCTGATCCGCGACGACGAGGAATTGCGCGCACGTCTCGGCGGTCGCGCCTGACTTCGTGACCACGTTCCACAGCACGCGATCGAGCGGCAGGCGCTCGATGATCGCGGCGAACGTGATCGGATCGATGTTGTCGGGGAAGAACAGCCGCCGTGGCATGCCGGCGCTGCGTGTCGCGAGGTGATCGTACGGCTGCGCGAGCGCCGAATAGAGCGCGCGTGGGCCGAGGCTCGAGCCGCCGATGCCGAGCGTGACGACCGTGTCGATGAACGGATCGAGCGTGCGCGCGAAGTCCATGCATGCGCGCGCGGTCGTGCGGTCGTCCGGCAGATCGAGAAAACCGATCTCGCCGCGCTCCCGACGCCCGAGCGTGGTCTCGACCGCGCGTCTAGCAGAATCTCCTACGGCCGAGATCGCATGCTCGTCGGGCCCCTTGTCACCAATCCCCGCCGACGTCAGCGCGGTTGCATCGAGAACCAGCTGATTGCTCGACATCCGGGGCGAACCCTACTGCAAAGTTCTTGTGCTTGCGAGCAGATGCGGCTACATCCAAGTATCGATGCGACGCGCTGTCCTGCTCGCCGGAGGTGCCCTGCTCGCAGGCGCGGGTCTGTTCATTCGCTCTGGCGCAGGGCCGACACCGAAGGCGTCGATCGACGGCGAACCGATCGCAACAGCGCCCAAGCCGATCGAAGCTGACAGCAAAGCGACTCCCGAAGAGATCGCGACGTACGAATCTCTCGGAGCCGATCCGATCAAGCAGGCGAGCGTCGACCTGCAGCTCGACAAGATGGAGCTGAAGGACGGCCACTACGAAGCGCCGCTCAAGGACGGCCGCCGCGCGACGCTCACACTCGATCCGGATCTGCAGAAGCTCGCCGAGAAGCTGCTCAACGAATCGCGCGCGCCGCGCGGTGCGATCGTCGCGATGACGCCGGACGGCAAGATCCTCGCGTTCGCCGGCCGCCGCACCCAAGAGAACAAGGGCGGCAAAGAAGGCACGTTCGACTATCACCTCGCGACGGACGTGTGGGCACCGGCCGCATCGGTGTTCAAGCTCGTCACCGCGAGCGCACTGCTGAGCAACGGCTTCAACCCCGACGACAAGGTCTGCTACCACGGCGGCGTTCGTTCGGTGATGGAGTCGAACCTCACCGACAGCAAGAGCGACGGCAACTGCGAGACGCTCGGCTACGGCGTTGCGCACTCGAATAACGCGATCCTCGGCAAGCTCGCGTATCAGAAGCTCGACCCGACGAAGCTCGATCATCAAGCGCGCGATCTCGGCTGGACGTTCGCGCCATCGTTCGGCGTCAAAGCGACGTGCGGCGAGCTCGACCTGCCGAAGGACAAGAATCTCGACTTCGCGAAAGCAGCGGCTGGCTTCAACGGCTCGCGGCTCTCGGTGCTCGGCGGCGCCCTGCTCTCCGCGATCTTCGCGAGCGGCGGTCAGCAGCCCGTGCCGCGCATCATCGAATCGATCAACGGCAAGCCGTTCGCCGGGCAGAAGGCGAAGCGCGTGCTTCCCGAAACCGTCGCGAAGACCGTCGCGACGATGATGCAGGAGACCTGCGAGTCGGGCAGCGCGGCGAAGACGTTCCGCAAGCGCTCGTACGAGGTGGCTGGCAAAACCGGCACGCTATCGACGAACAAGCCGTTCTTCATGGAGCACTCGTGGTTCGTCGGGTTTGCCCCCACCGACCAGCCGCAAATCGTGATTTCCGTTCTGCTCGGCAACCCGGAGAGCTGGCATTTGCGCGGCCACGAAGCGGCCAAGCGCATGATCGATCGTGCCATTCGGCGTGCGGGAGATCGCGAAGAGAACGTCGAGACCAAATCGACTAAATCGAGCGCCCGCGCGTCCAAGCGCTAACGGTGATACGATCTTGCCGTCGTCCTGGTCCTGGGAGGAACTATGTCTAGGCTCACTTTTGGCCTCGTGCTCGCGTCGTCGCTGCTCGGCGGCGTTGCGCTAGCGGAGAGCCAAGCCGAGATTGCCGCGCGGCTGAACGAAGAAGGCAAACAGCTCCTGTTCGCGGAGAAGTACGCGGAAGCGAGCGCGAAGTTCCAGGACGCGCACAGCCGCGTGCCGGAGCCGAAGTACTTCTACAACCACTGCATGTCGCTGACCGCCGAAGGCAAGTTCGGCGAAGCGCTCACGGCGTGCAACGCGGCCGACAAGAACGCCGACGCATCGCTCAAGGACAAGATCGCCAAGCTCGAGACGCGCATCCACGAGGAAGCGAAGAAGCAAGGCATCGATCTGCAGCCGGTCGGTGGTGGTGGCGGTCCCGGTGACACGCCGCCCGTCGATCCGAACAATCCGAACCAACCGCCCGTCGATCCGAACAATCCAAACAACCCGCCGCCCGGTGGTCAGCCGCCGGCGGGTCCGGGGATGGCGGTCGGTCGTCCCGTCGGCAACGTGCTGTTCCAAGCGGCCCCGGAGAACAAGTACACCTGGAGCCTCGGCTTCGATCTGTACGGTGGCTCGGGCCAGGTCGGCCGCTCGGGATACTTCGGCAAGGCGACCGGTGGCATTCGCGTCAAGGGCGACTACCTGTTCAATCCCGCGAAGCGGATCGGAACGCAGGCGTATTTTCAGCTCACGCATTTCGGCGAGGGCGACGACATGGCGAGCACGGGCGCGCTGTCGCTCGACGTGTTCGATCTCGGCATCGCCGGATACAAGCACCTGTGCGGCCCGCATGCGCGCGGCTGCATCACGCCACTCATCGGCGTGCAGCTGGCGCTGATGAGCCCGGCGGACCAGATGGACGCGTCGACCGGTGACCAGGTCTTCAACTACGCATCCGTCGGCGCGCGCCTAGAGCTCGCGCTTTCGTACGCGCTCGGCAGCCACTTCGAGCACGTCCTCAGCCTCACCGGCGGTCTCAACGCGTACACGAAGGTGTTCTCGGAGCCGAGCGAAGGCGATAGCGCAGCGTTCTGGGGTCTCGACAAGGGCGGCGCGGCCGGCTACATCGGCATCGGCTACACGTACCGCTTCAACACACCGTTCGGCACCAGTCCGTTCGTAGTGCTGTAGTCCGCGTCGCTGTGTGATGCACGAGCCCGGCGCTTCGTTGGGACGGGCAACGATCATTTTGACGTCCCGCGAGACGCAGTCTTCGTGACGCTCCACTAGACCGACCCGTCACGAATTCGGGTATGGTCTCCGCGCTGCAAGGTAACGCAGTGCAGGAGCCACCCGTCATGGCCGAGAAACTCAGCGCGAAGCTCATCCTCCCCGGCGGCAAAGAGAACCAGCTACCCGTGATCGTCGGTACCGAAGACGAGCACGCGGTCGATATCCGGAACCTCCGCCAGGAGACCGGCTACATCACGCTCGATAGCGGGTACATGAACACGGGCTCGACCACGAGCGCGATCACCTACCTCGATGGTGAACAAGGCATCCTGCGCTACCGCGGTTATCCGATCGAAGAGCTCGCCGAGCACTCGGACTTCGTCGAGACCAGCTACCTCCTGATCAACGGCGAGCTGCCGAACCGCGCCGAGCGCGAGGCATTCCGCACCAAGCTCACGCGGCACAGCCTGATCCACGAGGACATGCACCACTTCTTCGCGGGCTTCCCGCCGACCAGCCATCCGATGGCCGTGCTGTCGGCGATGGTGACGTCGCTGTCGGCGTACTACCCCGACTCGCTCGAGCGCAATGCGCCGTCCGATCTGCACATCACGCGGATCTTGTCGAAGGTCCGCACGATCGCGGCGTTCGCCTACAAGAAGAGTATCGGCCAGCCGATCGTCTACCCGAAGAACGCGCTGCGCTACTGCGCGAACTTCCTCCACATGATGTTCGCCGTGCCGAGCGAAGACTACGAAGTCTCGCCGGTGCTCGAGAAGGCGCTCAACCAGCTCCTCATCCTGCACGCCGATCACGAGCAGAACTGCTCGACGTCGACGGTTCGCATGGTCGGCAGCTCGGGCGCGAACCTCTACGCGGCGATCGCCGCCGGCATCCTCGCGCTGTGGGGCCCGCTCCACGGCGGCGCGAACCAGGCCGTCATCGAGATGCTCGAGGAGATCAAAGCCTCGGGCGGCGATCACAAGAAGTTCATCGACGACGTGAAGAACAAGCGCGAGAACCGGCGCCTGATGGGCTTCGGTCACCGCGTCTACAAGAACTACGATCCGCGCGCGAAGATCCTCAAGAAGATGTGCGACGAGGTGCTGGTGCACCTCGGCATCAAGGATCCGCTGCTCGACATCGCGAAGAACATGGAAGAGATCGCCCTCAAGGACGATTACTTCGTGTCGAAGAAGCTCTACCCGAACGTCGACTTCTACAGCGGCATCATCTACCGCGCGATGGGCATCCCGACGAACATGTTCACCGTGATGTTCGCGCTCGGCCGCCTGCCCGGCTGGATCGCGCACTGGAAAGAGATGGTCGAGGATCCGCAGACGAAGATCGGTCGTCCGCGCCAGATCTACACCGGCCCGAAGCAGCGCAAGTACGTCCCGCTCGAGAACCGCGCCTAATGAGGCGGTCCGCGGTCGTCGTCGCGCTGGTCGTGATGGCGAGCGCATGCGGCAAGAACGAGTCGTCGCCAGCGGCGAGCGGATCGGCTGCGGGTTCCGCCGCGGCGAACGATCCGTGGTCGAAGCCGGCTGCGCCCGCCCCTGCCCCAGCCGCTGCTCCCTGCGACGACGCCGATATCAAGAAGCACATCGACGACAGCCTCGCGGTGTCGCTCGCGTACATGGCGGCGCTCGAGAAGAAAGCGCTGAAGTGGAAGACGGACTGCTCGGTCGCGAAGAAGGATCTGCTCGCGCTCGAGCCCGAAGCCACGAAGTTCATGGCCTCGGTGAACGACTTCATGACGTGGGGCAAGACGCTGACGCCCGAGTGCGGCAAGCGGGTCGCTGAAATCGGCGAGCAGTACGACGCCGCGCGCGACATCGAAAAGCGTACGCCCGAGCTAGAAGCACACGTGAAGACGATCCTCGAGCACTGCAAAGACTACCCGGGCTTTCAGGACGCCGCGGCCAAAGGCCTGCGCGTCATGCACAAGAAGAAGCCGTAACTACTTCTTGCAGCTCGCGGGCAACACTTCCTGCCGGTACTGGCCTTCCCAGTTGCCGGCTGGATCGTAGGTGCACACGTAGATGTCGTTGCCGTTGCACTCCACGTGGCCGCAACCAACCTGTTGCGTGCTGCGCCAGACGACCTGTGTGAAGTGGCCCGTCCGCGCCGAGAAGCCGCCGTTCGGAAACTTGTAGAGCTTGATCTCGTCGTACCACATGGCAACGGTGCTCGTCGGATCGAGCGCGCCGACGGTGCCCGCCGCGAGGTTCTCGCCGTACTGCGCGCCCGGGCTGTGGCCGAACACGCAGCCCTTGCTCTTGAGCGTGTTCGCCCAGTTCTGCGCGATGTCGGCGAGCTTCTTCGACCACGTCAGTGGACCGGCGCAGTGCTTCGCACGCACTTCGTTGTGCGCGTCGATGAACTGCTGCGCGAACGGGTCGAGATGCTGGGGCTTCGGCGGCTCGGGCTTCGGCGGCTCGGACTTCGGCGCGCTTGTCGGCTTTCCACCCTTTGCTGGCGCCGGTCGCGCGGCAGCAGTTTGACCGTGGGCCGTCCGCGTATATGGCGGCGGATAGTCGGAGTACTTGGGCTTGCACGCGACCAGCGCCATCGCGAGCACCGCGATGATCGTCGCGGGCGAATGAGTGAACGACCTCATGCGGTGATCATGACACGCGCTTCTTCGCGGCGCGTTTGGTGGTCTTCGCAGCAGCGGTGCGCTTCGTCACCGGTTTACGTTTGTTCACAGTCGCGGGCGCAGCCGCACCACCTTCGAGCTGCTTGAGAAACTTCTTCGGCGCTTGTGCGCGATAGCTCTCGTCGAGCCATTCCTTGAGCATCTCGACGGGAAGCGCTTTGCCTTCGGGAAACTTGGCCGAGACCCAACCCGCCTTGCCGAGGCCGTAGGCCGCCGGGCTGCAGAACGGCAGCATCAGCGCGACCGCAGCCGACTGCGGCAGCTTGCACGAGATGCCGAACGGCTCGCCTTCGTTCGACAGGTACGCGAACGTCTTGTCGTTGACCGCGAGGTCCATGTGCCCGGGCCATGGGCTCTTGAAGTGCGCACCGGGGTACTGCATTCCGAACGCACGAAGCTCCTGCAGCACCTTGTCGGTGGCCAGGGCCTTCTTCTTCGCCATGGACCGAGTGTATGGTGCGCGCGTGCCTGGACCAATGGTTGCGGAGTCAACATCGCAAGCGCTGACGCAAGGCGTCCGGGTCCGCGTCCAGTCGATGTACCTGCCCGACCAATCGTCGCCGAACGACGATCGCTACGTGTTCGCGTACACGATCACGATCTCGAACGAGAGCACGTTTACCGCGCAGCTGCGCACGCGGCATTGGATCATCACGGATGGTCGCGGTGGCGTCGAAGAGGTCAAAGGCGATGGCGTGGTCGGCGAGCAACCGCGCCTGTCACCGGGGCAGAGCTTCCAGTACACGTCGGGCTGCGTGCTGACGACGCCGATCGGAACGATGCACGGCACCTATCGGTTCTGGCGCGACGACGGCACCTACTTCGACGCCGTGATCGCTCCGTTCTCGTTGGCATCGCCCGTGCGCGACCAAGAAGCGAACTAGAACGGCTAGTTGGCTCGAGTGCGGGGATGTGGGCAGGAAAAACGCAAAGCCTTCACGTAGGCTATGCGTCTAACGACCAGATGACGAATGCTGAGCGCGAGGCAGCGACCGCGACCGCACTGGTCGCGGCGGCGAAGGCGGGGGACACGCGAGCATTTGAAGCGCTCGTGAAGCGCTATCGCAAGCGCATCTACGCACTCGCGCTGCACATGACGCGGTCGGCGAGCGAAGCCGACGACATCACGCAAGAGGTCTTCCTCAAGGCGTATCGCGCGCTCGGTCAGTTCGAAGGTCGCTCGCAGTTCTTCACCTGGGTCTATCGGATGACCGTGAATCGTTCGCTCAACGCCAAGCGCGATCGTGCGCGGCGCGGCGAGGACACGATCGATGACCCTCGTCTCGAGCTCGCCGTCGCGGTCGACGCGCGCGGCAATCCGGGGCGCGAAGCCGAGCTACGCCAGAGCTATGCACGGCTGCTTCGCGCGCTCGATCAGCTACCGATCGACATGCGCACGACGGTGATTCTCGTCAGCCTGCAGGGCATGTCGCACGCCGAGGTCGGCATCATTCAAAAGGTGTCGGACGGCACGATCGCGTGGCGCATGCACGAAGCGCGGCGCCGCCTGCACGACGCGATGGCACCCGAGAAGGTGACGCGCAAACGCGGTGAGCTCTCGGCCGAGCTGTCGCGCGCGCTGTCCGAGTACGGCTTGCTGGTGCCCGGCAAAGCGCGCGCTTAGGTCATCAGGTCGTACGGGCCACCGCGCTCGACGGCTTTCTTGAACGCCGGCCGCTCGTGCATGCGCGTGACCCACGCTTTGATCGCGTCGGGAACGTCCTTTACGCGCAAGGCGAGCGCTTCCATCGGGAAGCTCATCTGGATGTCGGCCGCCGTGATCTCGCCGCCCGCGAAGTAGTCGCGGGTGCCGAGCTCGCTCGCGAGAAACGCGACGTGGCGATCGAGGTTCGGCGCGACGTAGCTGCCCTCGAGCTTGCCTGCGATCGCCTTCGCGATCGGCCGCACGAGGAACGGCGTGCGCTTGAGCTTGCTCGTGATGAGGCGCAGCAGCAGAAACGGCATCAGCGAGCCTTCGGCGTAGTGCATGAAGTAGCGATAGCGCCGGTGGTTCGGGGTGTCCTTCGGCGGCTGCATCTTGCCGTTGCCGTATTTCTCGACGATGTATTCGAGGATCGCGGCGGACTCCGCGATCGTCACATCGCCGTCGGTGATGACGGGTGATTTGCCGAGTGGATGGATCTTGTCGAGCTCCGGCGGGGCGAGGTCGGTCTTCGGATCGCGTTCGTACTTCACGATCTCGTACGGCACACCGAGCTCTTCCAGCAGCCAGAGCACGCGCTGCGAACGCGAGCCGTTGAGGTGATGGACGGTGAGCATCGCGGGCGAAATTAACTTAGTATCCGCGCCATGCGACTCCTTCTCGCCACACTCCTGCTTGCCGGCTGTGCGCAGCTGATGCCGGCGGCGAAACAAGAGCCGTTCCCGGTCATGGAAGTGAAAGCGACACGGCCGCCGCCCGGTCCGGCGCGAGTCGTGCTCACTGAATCGAACATCGCGATCATGGACAAGGTCCAGTTCGAGACCGGTAAGGCGAACCTGCTGCCAGCGTCGAACGCGCTGCTCGACGAGGTCGCGAAGATGCTCAAGGACAACCCGCAGGTCGAGCTGATCTCCGTCGAGGGTCATACCGATTCGACGGGGTCGCCCGACTTCAACCGCAAGCTGTCGCAACAGCGCGCGGAGTCGGTCGCGAAGTATCTCTCCGGCAAAGGCGTGAAGGCCGCGCGCATGGAGCCGAAGGGCTTCGGGCCCGACCGGCCGATCGCCGACAACGAGACCGATCAAGGACGCGAAGCGAATCGCCGCGTCGAGTTCAACATCCTCAAGCAGGGTCCGAAGAAAGTGCTGGTGAAGGATGAATAAGCTCACTCTATTCATCGCTGCCGTGTCGCTCTCCGCCCTCGCCGGCGCCTGCGCGAAGCAGGGCATGACGCCCGCGGTGCGCAACGAGATCACCGCGAAGCTGCAGTCGACGCAGACGCCGATCCAGCAGTGCTACGCGCGCCAGCTCGCAACCAATCGCAAGCTGGCCGGCATGGTCGTCGCGCAAGCCGCAATTGCGCCCGACGGCCAGTTCGGCGAGGTCTCGCTCCGCCGCGACGAGCCCGCCGATCCGGTGCTGCGCTTCTGCGTCGTGCAAGAGATCGCGAAGCTCAAGCTCGACAAGCCAACCGGCGAACGCGTGGTGCTCGACAGCATTCCGATCAAGTTCGTGTGGGCGAACCCGTGAGCAAAACGCCGACACGTAGCCCGACCCACGAAGACGTCGATCCGACGCGACTCGCGGGCATGGGTCTCGAGATCGAGGACATCGCGGACGGCGACACGGTCGCGCTCCCTGCCCTCGTCGAGCTCGCCGAAGACCGCGGCCGCCCAGTCAGTCATTATCTGGCTGCGATTCCGCTCGCGACCGAGCTGCGGCTCGCCGGCACCGGGCCGCTCACGCTCAAGATCTGCGCCGGCACCTGCCAGCGCTGGGGCGCGCTCGACTTGCTCGACCACGTCGCCGAGCGGGTGACCAAGGGTGCCAAGCTGACGCTCGCCCCCGTGAGTTGCCTGGACAGGTGCGATCAGGCGCCTGCCTGCGAGATCCATGGCCCGCACGGCCAGCTGGTCGTAGCCCCGGCTACCGCCGCTACGCTCGACGAGGCCATCGACTCGTTATCGTAACGTTTTGTCGCATGTGTCGCAGTCTGTCGCGCACTGGCGCGACGGCGATGCGAGCGCTAGCCTGGGTCTCGTCGTGTTGCGCCTGAACAAGGTCAACAAGTACTACCAGGTGGGCACGCACAGCCTTCACGTGCTGCGTGATGTCGAGCTCGAGGTCGCCGACGGCGAGTTCGTCGCGATCATGGGCGCGTCGGGCAGCGGCAAGTCGACGCTGCTCAACATCCTGGGCATCCTCGACGACTACGACTCCGGCGAGTACTGGCTCGGCGACACGCTGATCCGCAAGCTGTCGGAGACGCGCGCCGCCGAGTACCGCAACCGCTTCATCGGCTTCGTATTCCAGTCGTTCAACCTGCTGCCGTTCAAGACGGCGCTCGAGAACGTCGCGCTGCCGCTCTATTACCAGGGCGTCACCCGCCGCAAGCGCAACCAGATCGCGATGCAGTATCTCGAGCGCGTCGGGCTGCGCGACTGGGCCGACCACGTGCCGTCGGAGATGTCGGGCGGTCAGAAGCAACGCGTCGCGATCGCGCGCTCGCTGATCGGCAAGCCGCGCCTGATCCTCGCCGACGAGCCGACCGGCGCCCTCGATAGCGAGACCAGCCGTCAGATCATGGATCTGATGAGCGAGATCAATTCGACCGGCATCACCGTGCTCGTCGTGACGCACGATCCGGAAGTCGCGAGCCGCACGCAACGGACGATCCGCCTGCGCGACGGCAAGGTGCTGAGTGCGCACGAAGCAGCGCTGTCGAATCCCGGCATGCCGGCGGCGCGCGACTCGATTCCCCCGTCGGCGGGGACGTAGATGGCGATCGCGGCGCTCAAGCTGCTCGGAATCCTCGCCGGGCTTGCGCTCGCGGTCACCCTCATCGTCGTCGTCGTAATCGTGCTGATCGCGATCGTGCGAATGGCGATCGTGGGCGTCGTCCAGTGGCGCGATTTGTTCTCGCTCGATCGCTGGAGCGAGGTCCTGATCACGATCGGTCGCAACAAGCTACGCACCGCACTCACGACGATCAGCGTCGCGTGGGGCATCTTCGTGCTCGTCATCTTGTTGGGCCTCGGCAACGGGCTCAACAATGGTGCGCACCACGAGTTCGCTCGCGACGCGACGAACGGGGTCTGGATCACCGGCAACAAGACCTCGGAGGCGTTCGGCGGCTACGACATCGGCCGCCGCATCAAATTCGACAACCGCGACTACGAC
>DASUFX010000362.1:0-8500 GCA_036274355.1 Kofleriaceae bacterium
GGGAACGCGACGTCGAGGCCCATCGCCGGCAACGTGATCAGGATGTCGGAGAACAGGATCGCCGCGTCGAACCCGTACTCGTCGATCGGCTGCAGCGTGACTTCGCACGCGAGCTCGGGCGTTCGACACATCTCGAGAAACGACGCGCGCGATCGCACGGCGCGATACGCGGGCAAGTAACGGCCCGCTTGCCGCATCATCCAGATCGGCGTGCGGGGAACGGGCTGTCGTCGGCACGCGCGCAGGAACAAGTGATCGGCCATCGCGCACATCCTAGTGATATCGTGCGCGCCAGACAAACCACATGAGCGCCGAAGCCATCGCGATCGTGGTTGCACCGGAGGGCGCTACCGGGCCCCTGGAAGGCATCGTCGAACGGCTCACGAGCACCAACATCGTGGTTCACGTTGTCGAAGACGTACCCTCTGCCGCGCTGATCGCGAGCCGCACCCCCTCCGAGCCACCGTGCGTGCTGCTCGATTTGCGCGACCTCAGCAGCGGGAGCGAGCTCGAGGACGTGAAGCAGGCCTGCGAGCGCGTACGTAAAGCCGCGCACGCGATCCAGCACACGATGCCGGTCGCGGTCACGAGCTCGGCAAACGCCGGTGCCGTGGTCGCGCTGGTCCGCGCGGGTGCCGGCGACGTGATCGATCTGCAGCTCGAAGGCATTGGCTCGGCGCGCGCGGTCGTGGTCCGCGTCTATCACCGCCAGGTCGAGCTCTCGCATCAGGTGTACACGGCGCGCGCGTTGCGCTCGATGATCGAGGACATGCTGAAGGATCTGATCCGGACCGAACGGCGCTCGATCGACCTCGAAGAGAAGCTCGCCCAGTTCGAGAGCGTCACCGGCGAGACCGGCGCGCTCAGCGATCAGCGGGAGCCAGCGATCTTGCTCGTCGAGCAAGACCTCGCGGTCGCGCGCGAGATTGCCGAGCGCCTCGAAGCGGAAGGCCTATCGACGTTCGCGTACACGAGCGGCGAAGAAGCTGCGCGCGAGCTCGATACGCTGCTTGCGGGCGGCACCGGCTTCGACCTCGCCCTCATCGCCGCCCAGCTCCCCGGAATCGACGGCCTGGAGACCGTGCGAAGACTCCGCGACCAGCTTCCGGGGCTACCGGCGTTTCTGATGACCGCGGTCCACGATGCCGACCTGGCGGCACGGGCGGCCGACCTCGGTGTAGTTGGATTCGTACAGAAGCCGCTCCCCGATATCGACGAGGTAGTCGCGCGACTGTCCCAACTTGCGCGCGAGGCGCTCGATCGCACCCGCGAGCAGCTCTATCTCCAGCGGATCAAAGCGCGCCACGAACGTGTGCTCGCGCGGTACCGCTCGTTGCCTCGGTAGCGTAAAATCGCCTATGATTTCGCGGTTTCACTGATGGCGGGAGCGGTCCTCAGCATCAAGCTTCGTTGCGCCTCCTGGCAGCAGTTGGCGACGATCTACAAGCGCGATCTGAGTCGTGGCTCGATGTTCCTCAAGGCGACGACGCAACCTGCGATCGGCACACTCGTCCGCATCGATCTCGAGTTGCCGAGCGCGAGCGTGATCGAGCTGCAAGGAACGATCGTCAAGCACGTCACCGATCCGCAGCGCGGCACCGGCGTCGATCTCAAGCTCGATCCTCTGCCCACGAAGTCGGTGTGGATGATCGAAAGTGCACTCGAGGCTGCGGGACCGAAGGGCCGCGCTTCGACCGGCAACGAAGCAAACCAGCCGCGCGAGCGTGCGAGCACGGTGACCGACGGCGAAGAGGTCACCGCTGCGGAGGCCGAGCTGATCCGTGCGCTCGAAGCGGAAGCCGAGTCGCTGCGCAAGCTGAATCCGTTCCTCGTGCTCGGCGTCGGGTACGAAACCACCGACGAGGACGTGCGCCACGCGTTCGGTGAGCTGACGAAGCGCTATCACCCCGATCGCTTCGCACGCTATCAGTCGGCGAAGCTGCGCCAGGTCGCCGCCGAGATCTTTATTCTGATTCGCGACGCGTATCGCCGGCTCGCTGATCCCAAGGCTCGCGAACAAGTAGTCGCGACACTGCGGCGAGCCCCGCAACGTGCGCAGACCGAGCCGCGCGGCTCGGCCTCGAGCTCGGTCTCGCCACCGCAGCAACGGGGTGTCACGCGCGTCGCCGTACCCACGAAGCCGCCAGAGAAGGCCGTCAA
Source organism: Kofleriaceae bacterium (assembly GCA_036274355.1). Classification (GTDB taxonomy): domain Bacteria; phylum Myxococcota_A; class Polyangia; order Haliangiales; family Haliangiaceae; genus JABFXX01. Next base: position 2,161 of record DASUFX010000362.1, read on the forward strand.
GCCGGCGAGCCCGCACGACGCGCCGACGAATCCGAGCGTGAGGCCGGCCGAGCTCGCACACACGGACCTCGCGCAGAACGAGCTCGCTGTGCCGATCGCCAAGCCCGTCCGCGGTTTCGACCCGACCGTGCCGCTGCCACCGCAACCTGCGGTGCCCGAGAAGCCGAAGCGCGCGCCCACACCGCCGCCAGAGCCCGTCGATACCGAAGCGATCGAGGAGCTCATCGAGGTCGGCAAGTACGACGAGGCACTCAAGGAGTACAAAGCGCTGTTCAAGAAGAACCCGCACGATCGCGGACTGCGTGCAGGCATCGAGCTGTGCGAAGGCCTCAAAGCGCTCGCTGCGCGCGACCGACTCGAAGCGGCGCAGTACTTCGAGGCCGCGCTCGAGCTCGATCCGTCGAACGAACGCGCCGCGCGCGAGCTCGCAGAAATGCGCCGCCAGGCCACGAACGAGCGAAAGGGGCTGCTGTCACGCCTCATGGGCAAGAAGGAGCCTCCGCCATGAGCCGGATCATCGGGATCGATCTCGGAACGACCAACTCGTGTGTCGCGGTGCTCGACGACAAGGGCCAACCCAAGACGTTAACGGCGGCCGACAACGAACGGACGACACCGTCGTGGGTCGCGTGGGCTCCGGACAACACCATTAGCGTCGGCACCCGTGCGCGCCGGCAAGCGGTGACGAACGCCTCGGCAACGGTCTATGGCGCGAAGCGATTGATCGGCCGCAAGGTCAACGCCGAGGACGTCGCGTGGTTCGCGAAGCTCGCGCCGTTCCGCATCGTGGCAGCACCGAACGGCGACGCATGGGTGCGCGTGCATGGCCAGCCGATCAGTCCGCAAGAGGTAGCGGCCCACGTGCTGCGCCGGCTGCGCCAGGTTGCCGAAGAAGCGCTCGGCGAGCCGGTCACTCGTTGTGTCGTCACCGTGCCAGCGTACTTCGACGATGCGCAACGCCAGGCGACGCGCGATGCCGGTCAGATCGCGGGTCTCGACGTCATCCGCATCCTCAACGAGCCCACCGCTGCGGCACTCGCCTATGGCGCGCACCGCGTTCGCGAAGGCCGCCGGATCATCGCGGTGTTCGACCTCGGGGGTGGCACGTTCGACATCTCGATCATGTCCGTCGAGAACGGCATCTTCGAGGTCCTCGCGACCGGCGGCGACAGCGCGCTCGGCGGCGAAGACTGGGATCGCCGCGTGCTCGAGCGAATCGTCGACGAAGTGTTCGATAGCCATCGCGTCGATCTCACCGGCGTGCCGATGGCGTTGTCGCGGCTGCGCGAAGCAGCCGAGAACGCGAAGAAGGCGCTGTCGTCGGCGAACGAGGCGCTGATCCAGCTGCCGTTCCTCGCGAACGATCAGCACGGCGCTCCGATCAATTACGAGCGCACGATCACGCGCGACGAGGTCGAGCAACTCACGCAAGACCTGCTCGATCGCGTCGAGCATCCGTGCAAGCGCGCTCTTTACGACGCCGGGCTCACCGCCGCCGACGTGGAAGAAGTGCTGCTCGTCGGTGGCATGACGCGCTGGCCGGCGGTGCAGCGCACCGTCGAGCGCATTTTTAACCGCAAGCCGAGCAAGGGTGCGAACCCCGACGAGGTCGTCGCGCTCGGCGCCGCTTCGTACGCGAGCATCCTCGGCGGCGACGCCGACGACGCGGCACTGCTCGACGTCACGCCACACGACCTCGGCATCAAGGTCGGGGACAGCGGGTTCTCGGTCGTCATTCCGCGCAACTCGATGCTGCCGGTACGTGCGCGAAAGCTGTTCGCGACGACGTCGGAGGACCAGAAGTTCGTATCGATCGAGCTGTATCAGGGCGAGTCGAACGACCTGCGCGGCAACCGCAAGCTCGGTCAGGTCGTGCTCGACGAGCTGCCGCCCGGCCCTGCTGGCTCCGTACGCGTCGAGCTCGTGATGACCGTAGATGTCGAATCGATCCTCGGAGTCACCGCACGCGAGCTCCGCAGCGGCAAAGAAGCGAGCGTGACGATTCGCCCGTCCGGTGGTCTGTCGCAGCGCGAGATCGTCGAGATCATCAACCGCCGTCGCCAGGAGAGCTCGTTCACCGCGAAGCTGCCGAGCGAAGGCGGCACCGTCGCGCGCGTCACGACTCGCGAGCAGGCCGCCGTCACGCCAATCGACGACGAGAAGTAATGTCTGCAAAAGAACGCGTCGATCCGGCAGTCCTCAAAGTCGCTGACGCGGTCGGTGCGCTGATCGAGGGTTGGGGCTTCAAGCGCAACATGGGCAGGATGTGGGCGGTGCTGTATCTCGAGGATCATCCGCTCAGCGCGGCGGAGCTCGGTGATCGGCTCGGCTTGTCGAGCGGCGCGGTGTCGATGCTGCTCGCCGAGCTATTGCAGTGGGGCATCGTGAAGAAGGCCTGGGTCGTCGGCGAGCGCCGCGAGTTCTTCGAGCCCGAGACGTCGATCTGGAAGATGGTGTCGCGCGTGTTCCGCGAGCGCGAGCTCAACTGGATCAAGACCGCGTCGGACGAGTTCGAGGCCGCCGGCAAAGAGCTGGGAGGCGTCCGAGACGCACGGCGCAAGCTCATCGCGGAGCGGATCGCGAGCCTGACGCAACTCGCGCAGGTCGGCGCGACATTGCTCGAGGCCGTGCTAGAAGGCGAATCGGTGGACGCCCTGCCGCTCAAGACGATCGGCGACCTTGCAAAGAAGAGTTGAGGCGAGCTGATGATCCGCGCCCGGGAGCTGACGAAGCACTTCAAGGTGCACAAGCGCCCGCCTGGCTTTGCCAACGCGCTGAAGTCGCTCGTGCGCCGCAAGTACGAGGTCGTCAAAGCGGTCGACGGCGTCAGCTTCACGATCGAGCGCGGGGAGCGCGTCGGCTTCCTCGGCCCGAACGGTGCCGGCAAGACCACGACGCTCAAGGTGCTGTCCGGCCTGCTGCACCCGACGAGCGGTGACGTCGACGTCGCCGGCCACGTACCGTTCAAGCGCGAGGCCGCGCTGCTCGGCAAGATCACGCTCGTGATGGGGCAGAAGTCGCAGCTGATCTGGGACCTACCGCCGGCCGAGACATACGCGATGAACCGCGCGATCTTCGACGTGGATCAGTCCGAGTTCGACAAGACGCTCGGCGAGCTGACCGAGCTGCTCGAGCTCGGCGACCTCGTCAACAAGCCAGCGCGTCAGCTGTCGCTGGGCGAGCGCATGAAGTGCGAGCTCGCGGCCGCCCTGCTCCACCGCCCGACAACGCTGTTCCTCGACGAGCCGACGATCGGCCTCGACGTCGCGATGCAGGTCGCGATTCGCGACTTCGTGCGCAGCTACAACCAGCGCCATGACGCGACGGTGCTGTTGACGAGCCACTACATGGATGACGTCGTCGCGCTGTGCCCGCGCATCATCGTCATCGATCAGGGCAAGCTGATCCACGACGGTGACCTGCGCCAGCTGATCAAGACGATGGATCCCGACAAGCGCGTGTCGTTCACGCTCGTCGGCCCGGCCGTCGCCGACGAAGAAATCGCGAAGCTCGGCACCGTGCTGTCACGCGAAGCGCAACGCACGACGCTGCGCGTCTCCGAGAAAGAGCTACCGAACGTCGTCGGTCACCTGCTCGGCACGCTGAAGGCCGCTGACCTCGCGATCGAGGATCCGCCGCTCGAGGACGTGCTGCGCGTGATGTTCGGCAAGTCGAAGAACAACAACCACGGCAACGGGGCGTCGTGAGATCGGCACCGGCCCGCGCACTACGCGCGCTGCCGACGCTGCTCCGCATCGGCGTCGCCGAGACGGTCGCGTACCGCGCCGAGTTCGTCGTCTGGATGCTGACGTCGACGATGCCGCTGATCATGCTCAGCCTGTGGACCAGTGTCGCGAGCGAGGGTCCATTCCAGCAGTACTCGTCGGCAGACTTCGTCGCCTACTTCCTCGGTGTGCTGATCGTGCGCAACCTGACCGGCAATTGGGTCGCATTCCAGATCTCGGAGGAGGTCCGCATGGGCACGCTGTCGATGCGCCTCTTGCGGCCGATCCATCCGTTCTTCGCCTACGCGACGAGCCACGCCGCTGCACTGCCGTTCCGATCGCTGATCGCGCTGCCGATCGCGATCATCTTGCTCATCAGCTCGGGCGCGAGCTCGCTGACAACTGAACCGGCTCAGCTCGCGCTGCTGCTGCCGTCGATCTGCCTGTCGTGGCTGATCACATTTGGCCTCATGTTCGCGATCGGCTGCTGCGCGTTCTGGATCACGCAGGCGTTCGGCATCTTCAACTTCTACTTCGGGCTGTGGTCCCTGATGTCCGGCTACCTGATGCCGATGGACATCATGCGATCGAAGTTCCCGATCGTCGCCGACGTCGCCGTGCGGCTGCCGTTCTATTACATGCTCGGCGCGCCGGTCGAGCTGATGACGAAGCACCTCTCGTCGAGCCAGCTGGTCGAGCTGCTCGGTTGGCAGATCGCGTGGGGCTTTGTGTCGGTGCTGATCGCGCTCTACGTCTGGGGCAAGGGCGTGCGCCACTTCGAGGCGGTGGGCGGATGAACCGCTACGTCACGCTGTTCACGACGCAGTTGCGCACGAGCGTGGCGACCGCGATGCAATACCGTGCGAACTTCGTGATCGAGATCGTGCTCTCGGTGGCGTGGCTCGCGATTGCGCTGTTGCCGCTGATGGTGCTGTTCGAGCAGCGCGACAATGTCGCCGGTTGGGACCGCCCGTCGGCGCTGATCGTGATGGCCTACTTCATGGCGGTCAAAGCGATCATGGAGGGCATGGTGACACCGTCGCTGGTATCACTCGTCGAGAAGATCCGCACCGGGGCGTTCGACTACGTGCTGCTGAAGCCGGTCGACGCGCAGTTCATGGTCTCCACCGGCGGCTACGAGCCGCAGAAGGCGATCGATCTGATCGGAGCCGCCGTCCTGTCGTGCTACGCGTTCTCGCAGCGCGGTGTGTGGCCGAATGGCGAGCAAGTCGGCATCGGCATCCTGCTCCTCATCGCAGGCGTATTCGCGATGTACTCGCTGTGGATCATCTGCGCCGCCGCGTCGTTCTGGGTCGTGCGGCTCGACAACCTCATCTACTTGCTGATGGCGATCTTCGACACCGCGCGCTGGCCGATCCAGGTCTTCCGCGGCGTGTGGCGCTTCTTGTTCACGTTCATCATCCCGGTCGCGATCATGACGACGTTTCCGGCAATGGCGCTGCTCGGCAGGCTCTCGTACCGCACGACGCTGTTCACGCTCGCCGGTGCGCTCGGCATGGTCTTCGTCAGCCGCATGATCTGGCGCGCTGCGATCCGCAACTACACGAGCGCGTCGAGCTAGCGAGCTAGAGCGACTCGAGGAACGCGATCAGGTCGGCGACCTGCGAGTCACTGAGCTTAGCGGTCTCCGCCATGCCGTGCACGTTGCCGCGGTCGCGGAGCAACGCTTCGAGCGTCGCCGCGCTGCCATCGTGGTAGTACGGCGCGCTCGCCGCGACACCGATGAGGCTCGGCGTATCTGCCTCGGGCAGCGTCGCCGCCTGGAACTTGTGCTTGTCCTGGTCGGTGAACTGCTTGCCGTCGTGGCAGGTGCGGCAACCGACCTCGGCCGAGTCGAACAGCTTCTCGCCGCGCGCGATCTGCTGCGCATCGTGGGTCGGCACGGTCGGCTTCTGCAGCGTCTCGAGATACGACGCGAGCGCGCCGGTCTGCTCTTTCGTGATGCCGAAGCCGCCGAGGCGCTTCATCGTGCCGGTGAGACTCGCCGGCAGGTCGGCGTCGCCGCCATCCCACTTGTACGGGTGGGTGTCGACGATGCGGCCCGCGAGGAGCGGCGTCTGCAGCTCGTGCTTGTCGATGCGCCACGACAGACCATCCGCGCGGCCGTCGGGGTGGCAGCTCGCGCAGGCGAGCGAGCCGCGTGCCGAGATCTGCGGCTGCGACGAGTGGAACAGCACGAGGCCCTCGTGCTGCTTCTCGTTGAGCGACGACGCGACGAGCGATTCGCCCGCGTCGATCTTCGCCGCCGTCGCGAGCTTGCCCTTGCCGTCGATCACCTCGAGCGTCGTCACGCTGCGCGTGAACGAGCACCAGATGAAGAGGTTGCCGTCCTGACCGACCGCGATGCCGTCCGGGCCGCAGCGGTCCTTGCCCTTCGTCAGCGATGCCGACACGCCCTCGGCGATGCCGACCTGCGAGGCGTTCTTGAGCTGGATGATCGAGTCGCTGCCGAGGCCCGCGACATACAGCGCGTCGTGCGCCGAGTCCCACGCGAGCGCGCGGGGCTGATGCTGCGAGATCGTCGCGACGATCTGATTCGTGCGCTCCTTGTTCGTGCCGAGGAACGCGAGCTGATGCGTGATCGGCGACTCGAA
>DASUFX010000363.1:0-13778 GCA_036274355.1 Kofleriaceae bacterium
GCAGGTCCCCGAGGCAGCGATCAAGGAGAAGCGACTCCTCAGCTACACCGACTTCAAAGATCCAGCGCTCACGACGATGTTCGACAGGCTCGGCAGTGCGACGCCGGAACAGCAGCAGTTCATGCACCTCGACGCGAGTGGCGACAAGTACCTCGCGTCGGTCTCGGCGATCGGCGGCAAACGCGGAATCAGCGACTGGTACATGGCAACCCTGATCCCGAAGTCGACGCTGTTCGCGACGATGAAGCGGCTCAACCGCGACTCGCTGATCGCTTCGGGTGGCGCGCTCGCGATCGCGATGGGTGTCGCGCTGATGTTCGCGTGGAACATCCTGCGCATGCGTCGCGCCGTCGGTGTCGCGCGCGAAGCAGCCCGGTCCGCGGAAGCGCGCGCGAAGCAGCTCGGCAGCTACCGGCTCGTCGAGCGGCTCGGCGCTGGCGGCATGGGCGAGGTCTGGCGCGCCGAGCACCAGCTGCTCGCGCGAAAGGCCGCGATCAAGCTCGTGCGACCCGACGTGCTGCGCGATCGCAATCACGCGCCATTGATCCAGGAGCGCTTCCGCCGCGAAGCACAAACGCTCGCGTCGATGCGATCGCGCCACACGATCGAGCTCTACGACTACGGCGTCACCGACGACGGTACGTTCTTCTACGTGATGGAGCTGCTCGACGGGCTCGACCTCTCCGACCTCGTGCGCGAGGACGGGCCGCAGCCGGCCGCGCGCGTGATCAGCATCATCAGTCAGGCGTGTCAGTCGCTCGCCGAAGCGCACGACGCCGGTCTGCTCCACCGCGACATCAAGCCGGCGAACCTCGAGCTCTGCAAGGCCGCCGACGAGGTCGACATCGTCAAGGTGCTCGACTTCGGCATCGTCCACAACATCGCCGAGCCGATCGCGCCGGTGAGTCTCCCGCTGCCGCGCCCGAGCAGCAACAAGCCGCAGAGCGAGTCGGGTCCGCGCCTCACGACCGAGGGCGTCGTGATCGGCACGCCCGGCTACATCCCGCCCGAGCAGGCGGTCGGCGCGCCGCTCGATCCGCGCGGCGATCTGTATGCGCTCGGCTGCGTCGCGTGGTTCCTGCTGACCGGCAGCGAGATCTACGCGCGCACGAGCGAGGACGAGGTGCTGCGCGCGCACGTCTACGATGCGATTCCGAACCTGCGCGAGAAGGTGCAAGGGTGGCTGCCCGTCGAGCTCGAGCGGCTCATCACGCAGTGCCTCGCGAAGCAACCGCAGCAGCGCCCCGAGGACGCGCGAACGCTCGCGCGCATGCTGAACGCGATCGAGATCCCGATGGAGCACGCGTGGACGGACGTCGAAGCGCAGCTCTGGTGGAGCAAGCACTCGCGCACGAAGCAGGTAGAGGCGGTCGAGGCCGAGCGCCTGCTCGTTCCAAACCGGGCGGCGACGACGACGAACATCGACGAGCACAGGGCTGGCTCCGACGCGCGCACGATCGATGCGCGCAAGAGCGCCCGCACAGTGGGATGAAGCTCGCACTCGCATTGCTGCTGGTCGCGTCGTCCGCCGCGTACGCGCAGCCCGTCCCCGGTAGCGGCGACGACAACGTGCGCGAGGTCCTGATCTATCCGTATTTCACGAACGTGGAGCTGCCCGTGCTCGCGATGCACGGCGGCAATCCCGAGGACACGGTCCTGTTGTTCGACGGCTTCGAGCTGCCGTCGCTGTTTCATCCCGGCGGGCTGCGCTCGATCTCGACGCCGGGTGCGATCGGCGAGATCGAGCTGCTACCGGGCGCATTCGGCGTCGAGTACGGCCGCGGCTCGAGCATCGTGTCGTTGTCGTCGGCCGATGGAATGCCGCGCAACTTCGGCGATGTCACCGCGTTCGATGCGACCGCACACCTGTGGATGCCGGGGCGGAAGCACAGCGTTCTCGGGCTCCGCTCGACGATGTTGTCGTTTCGCTACGGCTGGGACGGGTTCACACGTCCGTCGAAGCTCGTCGGTGGCGACTACCTCGATGCGGTGTTCCGCCAGGAGTTCGACTTGTCGAATCGGTGGTCGCTCGCCGAGTCAGGTCTGTTTGCGAACGACGATGCGCGTTTGTTAGCGCGTGGCGTGCTTACCGCCGCATACAAGACGGCGACTTGGCGTGCGTCAGTGGCGGCGTCGGCGATGTCTCTTGCATCGGCTGACCTCGGTCAGCTCGCCTTCGACTCGCGCGCCGAGGTCATTCGCATGGCCGACAGCAGCGCAGGCCTCACGAAGCTCGAATGGCGATTGGGTCAACAGACGAACAGCAGCCAGTTCGAATTCGGAGCCTCCGAGAACCCGACCAAGCGTTGGCGCCATGACATCGCGGGCTGGTCGTCAATCGCTGCAAACCTGTCGAAGGATATTCGCGCAACGGTCGGCCTGCGCGTCGACAACTTCAACGGCGACGTCGCGACGCAGCCGCGCGGCAGCCTGATCGTCCAGCCGATCAAGGAGCTGACGGTCGCACTCGCCGCTGGCGCGTATCGCCGCCCGCCAACGCAAGCGAGCGAGCTCGCCTTCGACTTGAACCCCGAGCGTGCGACCCACGTCGCGGTCGGCACGACCTACAACGAGCCCGGCCTTCGCATCAACGCGATCGCGTACTACATCGATCGCACGCGCCTCGTGGTCCACGACCAGCTTGGCGAGCTTCACAACACAGGCTTCGGCACGTCGATGGGCGTCGAAGCGATCGCACAGCTGCGCGGTGACTCGTGGTTCGGCACGCTGTCATCCGCGCTCACGCGGTCGAAGCGCTTCGACTACGAGCGCGCGAAGGAGCGACCAGCCGAGTACGAGCAGCCGTTTCGCCTCGACGCGATCGCCGGCCGCTCCTGGCGCCGCTGGATTTTCAGCGCGCGTCTGCAGCTCGCGTCGGGCTTGCCGTACACGCCGTACACCGGCGCGGTCTACAACAGCGACACTGACACCTACGAGCCGCTCTACGTGCCGCCACTGAGCGCGCGCACGCCGTTCCATCATCAGGTCGACGTGCGCGTCGACTACCGGCTGGTCAAACGCAGCAAGCTCGTCATCGACGGCTTCATCGACCTCCACAACGCGTATCGCAACCGCGGTGCGATCGGCTACCAGTACAGCTACGACTACAGCGAGCGCACGCCGATCACCGCGCTACCGCTGTTTCCGTTCGTGGGATTGCGAGCGTATCTATGAAGCGCGCATTGCTCCTCGCCGTCGCCGCCTGCAGCGAGCCTGCGACGCTCGAGCCGTGGCAGCTCGATCACGATCGCGTGGTCGCCGTGCGCGCCGAGCCGCCGCACCTCGCATCCGGCGAGATCGGGATGTTCGACGCCCTGATCGCGCACGAAGGCGGCCCGACGACCGTCGAGGTCGCGCGCAACGCCGCCGCGACGTCCGCCGCCAGCGACCTGTTCACCGCCGTCCACTTCAATATCGATCACTGGCAAATCGACGGCCCCGACGAGGCTCGGCTCGCCGCCGCCCGCGCCGAGCTCGGCTTGCCCGATGGCGCGCCGGTGCCGCTCCTCGTCTCCCTCGAGTTTCCCGGCCCGCTCTACGCCGACAAGACGATGTGGCTCGGTGACAGCGCCGCGAACCCGGCGCCGCCGGCGATCAGCTATGGCCCCGACCTCGAGGTCGGGCGCGAGTACCAGCCCGTGTTCATCCCGCCGCCGGGCAGCACGGTGCGCTGGCTCACATCATGTGGCACGTTGACCGGCGACACCGAGCCGCGCGCGACTCACATCATCGAGGAGCCGTGCACCGGCGAGCTCGTGTTGGTCCTGCGAGATCCCCTTGGTGGTGTCGCGTGGCAGGTGATGTCGATCGTGGCCAAATAAATTTGCGTGCGGCTGCCACCGCGCGGGACAATTTTTTCATGCGACTCGTGGTGGTGTCGTTCGTTGGCCTGTTGCTGGCCGCATGCGGGAACTCTCCGGAACAAGACAGCCGGATGGTATCCACTGCTTTTTGCGACTGCCTCCACAACACACCGGCCTTGAGCGAGGCGTGCATCGACCACGATTTCATGCCGATCGTGCCGGCGCCATCTGACGAATGTTTGCAGTGCGTCTACGAGAACTCGCAGGCGTGCCTGATCCTCTTCGACAAGTGCTTTGACCTCTGCGTGCAACTGCAACCGCAACCGTAATTTATCGATCCACTGGAGGAATGCGATGAGGTGTCCGTCTTTGGTGCTTGTACTGACCGCTGGTCTCGGCAGCATCGCTGCCGCGCAGCCGGGGCCACCGCCCGCGCCTCCGCCTCCGCCCGCGGATACGACGACAACAACGACGACGACCGATCCGGCGCCGCCCGATCCGCCGCCGCCTCCTCCGCCACCGCCGCAGCAGCAGCGCGCGATGCCGGTCGTTCAGGAAGAACCGGTGCGCAACGATCGACCCGATGGTTTCTCGATCGGTCTCGGCCTCGGCTATGGGCTACCGACATCGCTCGAGACGCCAAACGTCACCAGCGCGCGCCTTCGCCTTGCGGGTGGCCTGACGTTCGAGCCGCTAGTGTCGATCGCGAACACAACCCAGACCACCGCGCCGCCCTCGCCAGCCCCCGAGGCGGAGGACAAGACCACCGAGTTCCGCATCGCCACGCTCGTGCGTTTGCCGGTCATCACGCATGGTCATGTCGATCTAGAGGGCCTCGCGTTTGTCGGGTTCCGCAACCTGAAGGACAACCCCGACGGCGATTTCAACACGACTACGACGAACACGTTCGCGGTCGGCTGGGGTGTCGGCATCGGCTACTGGCTGTCGCATCACTGGCAGCTCAGCATGAGCGTGACGAACCCGCTCGTCGCCTATCAGAGCACCAAGGCCACGATGGACATCGGAGGGATGGCGGTGACCAACAAGACCTCGGAAACGACGATCGGCGTGATCTTCCTGCCGCAGGTCGTCGCGATGATCCACCTCTATAACTGAGCTGCCAGAAGGTGCAGCCAAACGCTGCACCCGTCTGTATCAACTCCCGAGCCGGCCGCGTTGACCTCGAAGGAACGAGCTGGATAGAGTGAACGTGTCGGGATTGGATGTGGTCGATGTGGTCACGACGTGGGGGCGTCATGATGCGATCGCTTAGTCGCGTAAGGTCAGTGTTGATCTTGGACGATAACGAGCTTTGGCTGCGCTCTGCAATGCGTGAGTTGCGGCAAAGCACTCGCGAGGACTTGGCAGCGTTCTATGCTCGAAACGCGGACGAAGCGCTCATACATGCGCATAGGCAAGTGATCGACTTAGCAATTGTGGATCTTCATCTCACTAGTGAAAGCCGGGACCTTCACTGCGCTTCCGGAATTTCCGTGATCAAGGCGCTAAAGGCGACCTGTCCGCCATGCGTAGCGGTGCTGACGAGCGCCCACCTCACTACAAAGCATGTTGATCTTGCCCGTGACGCGGGCGCGTCGTTCTCGGAGCCCAAGCCGGTCTCCATCATGGGGATCATCGCCCGGGTGGAGGGAACCCTGATGGTAACGCCGCCGTCTTTTCGCACGATTACACTCGCACGTGCCGAGTGGGAGCATATCCACCGGGTTGTGGGAGATAGCGGGAACAACATTTCCGAAGCTGCCAGGCGACTTGGGATCCACCGCTCTGTCTTGCAACGTAAACTTCGACGTGTCGCCCCACCTGCTCACGCTCAAACCGTCGAAGAAACGTTCTCCAGCACTGATTAGCGGGACGGTTCATCACGGGCCGCAGATGCTGAAGTTGTCGAAGATCGCGCGCGTCGGTAGCGACGCACCGCCGTTGTAGCTGCCGACGAGGAGCACGACCTCGACGTCGACGAGCGGCGTCGCCATCGTCACCGTCTTCTGCCCGAACCAATCGTGGCCGTCGACGCTCGTGTAGAACGTCACGTCGAGCTCGCCGGGTCCGTGCGTCAGCCGCCACCAGCGATGCGCGGCCGGCTCGTACATGCGCGTCGAGGCCAGCGTGCCGACGCTCGCGACGCGCGAGTAAAACTCGAGAAACGTCTGCGATACGTCGATGACGTAGCCGTTCTGCGGGTTCTGCCCCACGAGCAACGACGTCTCGACCTGCCCGTTGTCCGTGTTCGTCGCCTGCGGGATCTCGACGTCGACATGGTCGCCGACTGCGAGCGTCTGGCGCTCGATGAGCCGCAGGTAGGTCTCGGCATTGGTGTCGATGTTCGCCGCAGCGTCGATGATCGTCATGTTGGCCTGCGCGATCATGATGCGCGGATCGTCGATGATCACATCCCACTGCTGCTTACGCATCGTGCCGGTGAAGTCGTCGACGAACGCGCAAGAGCCCGGCGCGTCGGACCTCGCGTCGACGGCAACTTCGCCATGCACGTCATCGAGCCGCCACACGACATCGCAACCGGCGAGCAAGCACACGATGGCGGCCCCGCGCAGCACGCCTCATTATCACCTCATTCGGCGCGGATCGGCCACACGCGCCACGACACACCGCCGCGGTCGTCACGCTTCACGACTGCGAGCTGACCGTCCTGCGGCTGATCGGGCAACACCTTCAAGTAGGCCTGATGGAGGTCGAAGTCGTGCATCTCACCGCATGACGTGAGCCAGTTCACGATATCGACCGTGTCGTCTGCCTCGACGAACAGCGGCACCTTGTCGTCCTTCGGCACGACGAGCTCGGTGCCCGGCTCGGCGTTGTTGACCAGCATCGCGGTGAGCTCCGGGTTGTCACGGTGCTCACCGAGCCACACGGTCTTCGTTGCGGGAAACATCTGGCCGTCGACCGACGTCACCGGATACGGCCATGCGACGGCGACGCCCACCTCCAGCGGCACCGGTGCGCCCGCGGGCAATCCGAGCTCTGCGCGCGCGGCAACGAGGCGATCTTCGCTCGGCGCGGTGATCGTCCACGTCCCGGGCGCGAGCGTGTCGGCGAGGCTCGCCGGCGAGATCACTTGCGCACCGTCGGGGGCGCGCACGTCGGCGGGCGCCGCCGCGTACGCGACGAGCAAGTCGATCGTCGATTGCTCGCCGGCTGCGATGCTCGGTGGCGTTGCGCGCACCGCGACGATGCGATCGTGATCGAGCTGCCACGGCTCGTCGACAGTGCTGCTGCAACCCGCGGCGACGACGGACGCGATGACGAGCGCTCGCTTCACAGCGTACCTCGCAGACCGATCGACGGGATCAGCGGCAGCGCGGTGAATTCGGAGCGCTGGGTGAAGTCGTAGCCGTAGTAGTACGTGACGATGCTCTTGTTCATGTAGACGTTCTGGACGTCGAGGAATGCGCTCATTGCGGCTGGCCCCCACTTCCACGAGTAGTCGATGCGCAGGTCGAGCTGGTGATGGATCGGCGCGCGCTCGGAGTTCGTGTCGCCGAACTGCGGCACGAACAGATTACGATCGCTCATGAAGACCGAGCCGAGCACCGGCGTGTACGGCATTCCGGAGTAGAGCTGGAACCGACCGCCGAGCTGCCAGTGTCCCGACTTCCAGCTCAGCGCCGCGTTCATGCTGTGCGGTTGATCGAAGTTGAACAGTCGCTCCTCGGCGCCGGGACGATCGACGCGCGTCGAATGCGAGTACGAGTACGAGAGCCAACCGAACCATGGGCCACCGCGATACGTCGCGAGCAGCTCGGCACCGACAGTCGTGCCACGACCGAAGTTCTCGAGCATGCCGGCACCGGTCTCGCGCGTCAGCAACTTCGTGCGATCGGTGTAGTAGGCCGACGTTTGCAGCCGGATGCCCTCGCGCGGCTCGTATTGCAGGCCGACGATGTTTTGCGTCGAGTGTTCGGACCGTGCATCGGGCGAAAAATTCTCGGTCTGGTACTCGGCGGGGCGCACGTACGCGCCCGATGACAGCCGCGCGGTCAACGTGGGCGTGAGCTTGACCTTGAGCTCGCCGCGCGGCTGCACGGCGACTTCGCCGGTGCGCGCGAACGCGTCGGTGCGCACACCCACCGTCGCGCGGATGCGCGGATCGAGATTCGCGGACACCGACGACCAGCCCGCGAAGTCAGGCAGCCAGAACGTGTCCTTGATGCTCATCGACGTGTCGCGCGGGTCGTAGCCCGAGTATTGCTCGCCGTCGCGAATGTCCGGTGGTGACGCCATGTCGAACGATGCGCGGCCGATCTGTGCCTCGACACCGGTGCGCCATTCGACGTTCGTCAGGCCGAGCTTCTTGTCCCACGTGCGCGTGACCTCGGCGCGCGGCGTGATCGCAGGCTGGCGCCACTTGATGTGCTGGAACGCGCCGAACTCGAACGTGAACTCGGGCGCGATGCCGGAAAGCGCGAGCTTCGCGGTCCACGGCCCGTCGTGATACGTCGCCGAGCCGGTCAACCGGAAAAAGCGCGTCTGGTTGAAGAACCGCTTCGTTGCCGACTCCGTGTCCTTCGTCGTGTAGAGCTCGAACGTGTCGGTCGTGCCGACGCCCGAGAGCGCGAGCTTCCATTTCGAGGTGAGCTGGTGGTCGATGCGAAACTGGCCGTCCCAATAGCTCGGCACCGTCGTCAGCGACAGATCGACGCTGTCGGGGATCAAACCCGGCAGCACGAGGTCGATCGTCGAGCGGCGCAGGCCGAACATGTAATTTGTCTTCTTGCCGATGCGACCTTGTGCGAGCAGGCCGCCGTCGATCATCGATACTTCGGCTTGCGTCGATCGCTGATCGCTGCCTGGGCGCGTGACGAGCGAGACGATGCCACTCGACGCGCGACCAAACGCGACGTCGAAGCCGCCGGGAAGGAATTCGAGCGACTGAATCGCCTCGGCGGGTAGCACCGAGCGAAACCCGATGTTGTGCATCAGCACCGGAATTTCGAAATCATCGACGAGCACCTTCGAGTCCTGCGGCGCGCTGCCGCGGATCACGACGCCCGACATGCTGCCGAGCGGCAGCTGCTGATTCGCAATGCCCGGCATCACGGTCAGTGCGCGTACGACGTCGCCACCGGTGCCCGGTAGTCGCTGCAGCTCCTGGCGATCGAGCTTCGCGGCGCCGGGCGCTGCCGCAGGTGCCTCGCCTTTGATTTCGATCGTCTCCGATCGCTGCCCGAGTGTGAGCAGCACGATGTCGTCGAGCGTCGGGCCGGCGATCGTCGCGATACCGACCTCGTACGTATTCGCATCGATCACGAGCGTTGCGCCGTCTGGCGCCACGATGTGGAACTTGCCATCGCGATCTGTCGTCACGACCTTCGTGTCGCCCTCGACGCTGATCTTCGCGCCGCGAATCGGCCGGCCGAGCGAGTTGATCACTCGGCCATGCACGGTCTGCGCGTCGGCTGCTGGTGCGTGCTGCGAAAGTTCCGCAGCCGGATTCGATTGCGCCGACGCGGTGCCACCAACGCAGCAAATGACAAATGCAGAACGACGTAGACGCACGAGTCCCCTCTGTGACGTGGGGCACTTCGACGCGTGAAGATGCGTTCAGGTTGCCTGGCGGTTCACTCGGCGCGAATCGGCCACACGCGCCACGACACGCCTCCGCGATCATCGCGCTTCACGACTGCGAGCTGACCGTCCTGCGGCTGATCGGGCAAGACTTTCAAGTACGCCTTGTGGAGATCGAAGTCGTGCATCTCACCGCACGACGTCAGCCAGTTGACGATATCGATCTTGTCGTCGGCTTCGACGAAGAGCGGAACCTTGACTTCCTTCGGCACGACGAGCTCGGCGCCGGGCTCGATGCCGTTGATCAGCATGCCGGTGAGCTCGGGATTCGTCGCACTCTCGCCGAGCCACAGCGTCTTCGCACCACCGAATGCGTTGCCTTGCGGGGTTACGATCTCGTACGGCCACGCCACCGCGATGCCGACTACCAACGGCACCGGCGCGCCGGGCTCGAGCTCGAGTTCTTCGCGCGCGGCCGCGAGCCGCTCTTCACTCGGCGCGGTGACGACCCAGTTGCCATTATCGTTCGCGAGCGTGTCCATCAGGCTCATCGGAGAAACGACGGTCGCGACATCCGGGCCACGCTCGACGACTGGCATTTCGGCTGCCGAGAAGCCGAGCAGCACGTCGATCGTCGACGTCTCACCCGACAAGATACGCGGCGGCGTTGCACGGATCGCGATGATGCGGTCGTGCTCGAGCTGCCACGGCTCGTCGAGATCCGAGTTGCAACCAACAAGCAACGCGACGAGTAGCAACCACCTCACAGCACACCTCGCAATCCGAGCGACGGAATGATTGGCAACGACGTGAACGCAGTGCGCTGCGTGAAGTCGTAACCGTAGAAGTACGTCACCACACTCTGGTTCATATACACGTTCTGAACATCGACGAAGAACGTGAGCGCGGTCGGGCCCCACTTCCACGAGTAGTCGACGCGGAGGTCGAGCTGGTGGTGGAGCGGCGCGCGTTCGGAGTTCACCTCGCCATAGAGCGGAATGTAGATGTTGCGATCGCTGTCGAAGATCGAGCCGATCGCTGGCGTGTACGGCAGGCCGGAGTAGAGCTGGAACCGACCGCCGAGCTGCCACTTCCTGTGCTTCCAGCTCGCGGCTGCATTCATGCTGTGCGGCTGGTCGAACGTGAACAGCCGGCGAGGATCGCCGGGATGATCGACGCGCGTCGAGTGCGAGTACGAGTAGGACAGCCACGTGAACCACGGGCCGCCGCGGTACGTCGCGAGCAGCTCGCCGCCGACGGTTGTGCCCCGGCCATTGTTGCCGAGGTCGGCGCCCATACCCTCGCGCGTGATGAGGTTCGTGCGGTCGGTGTAGTACGCCGATGCCTGCACGCGGGCACCGTCACGCGGCTCCCACTGCAGGCCCGCGATGGTCTGCGTCGAGTGTTCCGACTCGATGTTCGTGTACATGTTCTCGGTCTGGAACTCCGGCGGCCGGCGATACGCACCCGACGACAGCCGCGCCGTCCATTCGGGCGCCAGCTTCACTTTGATCTCGCCGCGCGGCTGCGGCGTCACTTCTCCGACGCGCGTGAACGCATCGCCGCGCACACCGAGCGTGACGCGAATCCGCGGATCGAGGTTCGCCGACACTGCGCTCCACGCCGCGAAGTCCGGAATCCAGAACTTCTCCTTCGCGGTCTGCGACGTGTCCCGCGGGTCGTAGCCCATGAACTCTTCGCCCTCGCGCATTTCGAGCGGCAGGGCCATGTCGATCGTCGTGCGCCCGACCTGGGCTTCACCGCCGGTACGCCACTCGACGTTGGTCAGCCCGAGCGCCTTGTCCCACGTGCGCGTGACTTCCGCGCGCGGAGTGATCGTCGGCTGGCGCACGTTGATGCGCTGGAACGCACCGGCCTCGAAGATGAACTCGGGCGCGAGACCCGACAGCGCGAGGGTCGCGTTCCACGGACCGTCGTGATAGCGCGCCGCCGCGGTGAGGCGCACGAAGCGAGTGCGGTTGAAGAACCGCTTCGTGTCGGAGTCGGTGTCCTTCGTCGCGTACAGCTCGAACGTATCGATCGTGCCGACGCTCGAGAGCGTGAGGTTCCACTTGGAATTCAGCTGGTGATCGATGCGGAACTGGCCGTCGTAGTAGCTCGGCACCGTCGTCAGCGACAGGTCGACGCTCTCGGGGATCAACGCCGGCAGCACGAAGTCGATCGTCGAGCGGCGGAGCCCGAACATGTAGCGAGTCTTCTTGCCGATGCGGCCCTGCGCGAGCAGGCCGCCGTCGATCATCGAGACCTCGGCTTGCGTCGTTCGGTCGTCGCTACCCGGCCGCGTGACCAGCGACACGATGCCGCTCGATGCGCGTCCGAACGAGACGTCGAAGCCGCCGGGAATGAAGTCGAGCGACTGGATCGCTTCGGCCGGCACGACCGCGCGGAAGCCGATGTTGTGGAACAGCACCGGAATCTCGAAGTCGTCGACGAGGACCTTCGAGTCTTGCGGTGAGCTGCCGCGGATCACGACGCCCGAGTAGCCGAGCGGAATCTGCAGATTGACGACGCCGGGCATCACGGTCAGCGCACGCACGACGTCGCCGCCGGTGCCGGGCACGCGTTGCAGCTCCTGGCGATCGAGCTTGGCGGCGCCGGGCGAGGGCGGTGGCGCTTCACCGCTGACCTCGATCGTCTCCGAGGTCTGCGCGGTCGTGAGCAGCACGATGTCATCGAGCGTCGCACCGGCGGCCGTCGCGATGCCGACCTCGTAGCCACTCGCTTCGATCACGAGCGTCGCGCCAATCGGCGCGGAGATCCGGAACCAGCCGTCCTTGCCGGTCGCGACCTGCTCGTCGTTCCCTTCGATGCTGATCTTCGCGCCACGGATCGGCTTGCCGAGCGAGTTGATCACGCGGCCGCGGACCGTGATCGTCTTGTCGAGCGGCGCAGGCTGCTCGGGAGTCGGCGCTTGCTCGGGCGCCGGCGTCGGCTGGTCGGCCGGTTTGGGCTGGTCGGCCGGCTTCGGCTCGTCCGGCGCGGGCTTGGGTGGCTCCGGCGCGGGCTGTTCAGTTGGAGGCTCGGGCTGCGCAAACGCAGCGCGAGCAAGGCAAACGATGGCAAGTCCTACGATTACCCGCACAAGACCTCGAAGCGACAGCAATGACCATGCCCGAACCGACGCATTGATCGACACCAGCTTAGAACGAATGACCGCATGCCGATCCGACAGGTGCAGTGAATTCCGACGCGAAACCCAGGGCACATTGTCGCGTGTTCCCGTCGTGTGTCCCCGCTGACGCGAAAAACGTTCAATCCCGCGAATTAGCGTTACGGCGGGCAGTATTCGAGGTTGTCGAAGTGCGCTTCGCTGCCGACTGCAAGCCCGGTGTTGATGGTGGCCGCGCCAAGCTCGATCGTCATCGGGCCAACGGCGACATCGGTGGGCATGGAATGCCGCATCGTGAAGCTCGTGCCGTCGGAGCTGGTGAAGAACCGCATCTGGCCCAGGACCTTGTCGTGCTCGAACCGCCAGAACCGATGTGCGGCGGAATCGTAGCTCATCATCGCGAGGTGCTTGTCGACGTTGAGGCTGCGCACACGCATCGTGAGCTGGCCGTTGACGACGTCGAAGAAGTAGAAGTTCGTGTCGTCGATCATGACCGAGAAGAACGTCTCGGAGTCGATGAGGCCGATCGCGCGTGGCACCTCGACGGTAAGCGTCGCCTCGGTCATGTCGATGTTCGCGAGGTGACGCACGTACGCCAGTCCCGGCATATTCGCCGGCACCCGCACGACGAGCTCTCCGGCCTCCACGTTCACGTCGAAGCCGACGCCAGTCGTGGCGCGGTCCCACCGTGTGAGCACGGTAGTGAGGTCGGGAAACATGTCTTGTTCGCAGTGCTCGCGCCCGTCGATCACGACCTCCGAGTCACCGGTCTGTGCATCCGTGCGATCGGGAATGTGCGTTAGCCCGAATACGCCGTCGCATCCGGTGAGCACGACAAGCCACCACGGCCTCACACCTCATCATAGCGCGAACCGAAAATGCGAAGAGCCGGCCCGGAGGCCAGCTCTTCAATCAGTCAGCGAAATCGATCGGGCTTGGCGCGATCAGTGATCGAAGTCGTGGCCGTGGCCCTCATGGCCACCCGCCTTCTCTTCCTTCTTCGGCTTCTCGGCGATCAGCGTCTCCGTGGTGAGCATGAGGCCCGCCACCGAGGCCGCGTTCTGCAGCGCGGTGCGGACGACCTTCGTCGGGTCGATCACGCCGGCCTTGACGAGGTCCGTGTACTCGAGGGTCGCGGCGTTGAAGCCGAAGCCGCCCTGAGCCTCTTTGACCTTCGACACGACGATCGAGCCGTCGACGCCCGCGTTGCCAGAGATCTGGCGCAGCGGCTCCTCGAGCGCGCGGCGGACGATGTTGACGCCGTAGCGGCGGTCATCCTCGAACGTCAGCTTGTCGAGCGC
>DASUFX010000364.1:0-17509 GCA_036274355.1 Kofleriaceae bacterium
CGGCCGGCGGACGCGCGCGCGATCATCGGAGTTATGCAGCCATCTCGGGTATCGCGACCCACGGCGGTGCGGTTGCGAAGATCGAAGAACTGCTCGACATCGGCGAGCACGGCTGGACCTTCGCGCACGAGCTCGCGCACCTCGTGTTCTTTCATCTCGACGAGAAGCGAGCGCGACCACTGCGCGCTCTTTACGATCTTGCGGTCGATGTTGGGTACGCGAACGTCGAGTACGCGCTATCGAACGTGGACGAGTTTTTCGCCGTCGGCTACGCGGACTATCTGCGTAATCGCTACGACCTTCCGGGGGCACCGCACGCAGACGATGCCGGCGTGCAGCACGCGCTCGCGAAGTACTTCGACTCACTCTGTGCGTGACGGTCGATCGCGTTAGCGCGGCACGTAGCCGAGGTGAAGAGCGCGGTGCGCAGGACGCCGGGCGTGATGAGCACATCGCGGATTACATCCACCCGCCGCGACCTGCGCGCGCCAGTCGCGATCTGCTGCTCGTACCAGCGGTGTCGAAGAGGTCCTCGACGGAGAGGACGACCTCGAACATCGCTTTGCAGGCCGCCTACAAGATGGAGAAGTACGGCCTCAAGCCGCCTCCGTCGCGCACGACTAACCGAGGGGCATCGAACCCGCCCGCCAGGTCGGCTACACTGGATCGGTGCGTTGGGTCGCGCTGCTGATCCTGTGCGTAGCGTGTTCTGATCGCTACGGCGCGTACCTCGTGGTCGACAGCCACGGTGCGGTGACGTTCGATCGCGTCGAGTTCTACTTCGGCAAAGAGCTCGGTGGCCCGCTGCCGACCTCGCCGAAGCATCCACTGGTGAGCACCGAGCCATCGCTCGTCGCAAAGCGCTTGTTCGTCGACGCCGACGTCCAATTGGCGGGCGGCGCGACCACCATGATCACGTACTACGTTCCGGATCAGCCGGAGAACGAGAACCTCGGCCGCTACGTCGTGGTGCTCGCGTACAGCGGGGATCAGATCGTTGGCATCGGCGAGCTGTTCGACTTCGAAGTGATGACCGGCAGCGCCGTGTACCGCTACGATGTCGACCTCGTCGATGCGCGCGCGGAAGACATCGAGCTATGGGGAAGACCAACTGCCGACTGCGTGCGCTGGACGCGCGACCGCGGAACGGGCAAGCCACGCACGGTCGCCGTGGTGCGCGGCCAGGACGCCGATTGCGACAGCTTTCTCGAGGGCAACATCGCGAACCAGGACTGCCTGCCGCGCGTGTTCTGCGACGGCAGCGGCAACGCGGCGTGCGACGCACGGGTTCCGTGTCTCACCGAAGGCGGTGAGTCCGGCTGTCAGGTCGGCACCTGCAGCAACAAGGATGGCGCACCTGCTTCATGCATCCCCACCACATGCGTCGACGAAAACGTCTGTGCCCCCTGCGATATGACGCCTGCGCAGGACGTGCCGATCGGATGCGCGCTGCTCAACAACAGCGTTCATGTCGATACGCCGATCGAGGTCAACCCCGACTACACGCTGTGCACCGAGCCATACAAGATCGACATGCAGATGCCGGTCGAGTGTCTCAACCCGGCCATCGTCAGCGTCATCGACTACATGCCGGCCGACCCGTTCACGTTTTCGATCGCGGATGCGACCGGGAACACGTGCCAGTTGACGATCACGCCGAAGATGCCCGGCGCGCACTTCACGACGGTCCCGCACATGATGATCGCGATCGATACGCCGATGGGTACGGCGCCACGCAGCGCCTTCATCATGGGCATCTCTGCGAACGCGGGCACGTGCCAGACAAGCACGATCATGCCGGATGTTCGCTTCGGCAGCTGCGTGCCCTGACCGCCGTGTGACCTACAGGCGGTAGTGCAGCTGCGCGAGGGCGTAGCCGCCGTTCGGTCCACTGCCGAGCAGCTCGAGCCGCGTCGTCGCCAGCAGCTCGAGGTGTGACGTGACGAACCAGTGCACGTTTGCATCGATGCAGTCGCGGTAGTTGCCGTCGACGTCCGTGTTCTGCGTGAAGTGCCCAACGCCGACATCGAGCAGCCACCCGTGCACGATGGGGCGCGAGGCGAGCACGTAACCGATCAGTTGGTTGTACGTGTAGCTCGTCGAGACGATCTCTTGATGCACGAGCTGCGCCTCGGCCTGGACGAGCAGATCTACGCTCGGGAAGTACACCTTGCCCGTGAGCCCGACGTACGTGCGATGCAGATCGTCGGCGGCGGCGTACTTCCCTTCCGCGCCCACCTGAGCGTGCTTGTCTTTGCCGAGCCGAACCTCCACGTAGCCCGCGCCGCCGTCGCCGTGCTCGACCGGGCTTCCGATCGGATCGTGGATGAAGCCCGTGAGGTGAGCTTCGAAGCGCGCCGACACGTACGCGACCGCTGCAGCGTAGGCCTCGCCGTACAGCGGATAGCCGCCGAACCGTTGCGTGTAGACGACGTGCTCGGCGAGGCGCAGCCCGAAGACGGGCATCAACCGGCCCACGCGCACGTACAGCCCGTACGGGTCCTCGGGATGTTGCTGCCACATGAGAAAGTGCTCGCGCGACCACACGACGTGCGCCGGGCTGCCACCATCCTGCGGACGCCGGAAGCCACCGGTCAGGTTGAGCGAGAAGCCCCGCGCGCCGGCAGACGCGTATGCCTCCGCTTGCATCGGATAGGCGGCGCCGTTGAAGACTCCGTTGTCCACCGCGCCGGCCGCGCCACGAATATCACCGCTCATCCGCAACCAGCTCGGGAGCGGGGCGCCGTAGAAGAACGTAGGATCCGTCCCTTTCCACGACTCGTTCTCCGCGACCATCAGACCATTCTCGGTCAGGAGGCCACCGCCGGCGGGGGTCAAGTGACACGCCGTGCAGGTCGGGTCATGCGAGAGCTGGTACTGCGGGTACGCGTCCGCATCACGCATTCCCGCCACACTCACGACAAGCATTGCTGCCACACTCACAAAGCGCAGGATGGCTTTCATAGTCCCGGCGCTCCTGCAGCGATCCACTTCTCGATCAGCCGGATGTCGTTCTCGAACATCGGCGCGTCCGGCGGCATCTCGGTCTCGTTGATGACTTCGAGTAGCTCGCCGCCGTCGCGCGCGCGTACGCCGAGGTCGCGCATCGATGCCCTGGCCTCATCGAGAGTATCGAAGGCAAGCCCTTCGGTCCGCGTGGTCGTCGAGTGGCACTGAACGGCACCGCAGGTCGGGGCAAGAATTTCGAGCGACACCACTTCGACGGTCGCGGGCCGCTCGTCGGTGGTCCCACAGCCGATCAGTACGCTCAACGCAAGGCTACGTAGTGTACGAACGCTGCACGAAAAACGAGGAAATGTTCGCATCGCCGCAGCCAAGCTGCATCTCGAGTGCCGGAGAACTCGGCCGAAAGCGCGCAAGGCCTGCGAAGTGATCGAGGCGCGACACCCGTCAGATCCGCACGTTCGAGGTAGCGAAGCAGCAGGGCAAGCCCGACTCGACGTACGAGGTTGGTACACCGCGCGAAGTGGCATGCGGCGAACGCCTCCGCGCAGATCAGGCACTCGTGCTGGTCGCCGGCGACAAAGATGCGCCCTTGCGGAAGGCATCCGGCCGTGACCGCGTCGGTCGTCGGGTAGCGGGCGGTTACCCCTCCGACGCTCATGCTACGAGATCGATATGGAGCTCGAAACGGATGCCTACCGTCTGTTGTTCGATGCGAACCCGCTGCCGATGTTCGTCTCGGACCACGACACGCTCCAGATCATCGAGGTGAACCGCGCAGGCGTCGAGCTCTATGGCTGGACGCGCGACGAGCTCACCGCGATGACCCTCCGCGACATCCGTCCACCCACGGATGTCGAGTTCTTCGAGGCCTCGTTCGCCGATTCGAGGAAGACGGGCGCGGAAACGTACTCGCGTGCGGCGCGCCATCGCACGAAAGACGGCCGCATCATCGATGTCAGGCTCGACATCTCGGCGATCACATTGAACGGCCGCAACGTAGGGCTCGTGATCATCACCAACATGACCGGCATCGAAGAAGCGGAGCGCCGGTTCAAGCTGCTCGTCGAAAACTCCAGCGACGGCATCTCGCTGACCACCGCGGACAACGTCGTGCAGTACGTGAGCCCGGGTGGCCTCCGCATCCTCGGCTATGACGAAGCGACGGTCATCGGGAGCCCTGCCGAAGCCGTGACGCACCCCGACGATGCCCGCGGCTGGGATGTGCCTGGGCTCGGCGAGATCCGACACTACGTCGCGCGCCTCAAGCATCGCGATGGTTCGTGGCGATGGATCGAATCATCGACGAAGAACCTGACGCACGATCCCGCGGTGCGCGCGTACGTGTCGAACTACCGCGACATCACCGAACGCAAACTGGCCGAGGTTGCACTCCGCAAGTCCGAGACAAACTTCCGCACCCTGATCGAATGCGCGCCAGCGGCAACGTTCGTGCACCGAGACGGGCGGTTCGTCTACGTGAACCCAGCCGCGGCTGCGATGCTCGGCCACGAACGCCCCGACGAGATCGTCGGCCGGCTCGTCAGCGATTACGTGCATCCCGACGAACGCGAGGAGATCACCCGGCGACTCGAGCTGCTCACCGAGATCGGCCAGCTTCGCGTCGGTCAGGTCCGCATGCAGCGCGCCGACGGCTCGCCGTTCGTGATCGAGGGCGAAGCGATGCTGCTCGATTTCGACGGTGTGCCGTCGCATGTCGTCATCGGCCACGACGTGACCGAGCGCGATGCGATGTTCGCGCGCATCGCGATAGCTGACCGTATGCTGTCGATCGGTACGCTCGCGGCAGGCGTCGCGCACGAGATCAACAATCCGCTGGCGTACATCGCGACGAATCTCGAGCTGCTCGCGGCCGAGCTACCGAACATCCGGCCGAGCAGTCGCTCGCGACTCACCGACGCGACGTTGCAGTGCCTCGTCACCGATGCCCGCGACGGCGTCGCCCGTGTGAACTCGATCGTGCGCGACCTGCGCTCGCTATCCCGGACCGAAGACCAGAAGCCCGGCCCCGTCTGCGTTGCCGGCGTGCTCGCCTCGTCGATCAAGATGACGAGTAACGAGGTCCGTCACCGCGCACGTGTGGTGCAGGAATACGCGGACAACTTGCCCGCTGTCCACGCTGACGCATCGCGCCTCGGTCAAGTGTTCGTGAATCTGTTGCTCAACGCTGCGCAAGCGATCGTCGAAGGCGATGCCGATCGCAACGAGATCAGGGTCAGTGTGCGCACGAGTGACGATGGCACGCGCGTCCGCGTCGACATCGCAGATACCGGTACGGGCATCGCGCCATCGATCATCGGGCGCATCTTCGATCCGTTCTTCACGACGAAGGCTCCCGGCGCCGGCACCGGACTTGGCCTCGCGATCAGCCATCAGATCGTGCGTTCGATGGGTGGCGACATCACTGTAGCGAGTCAGCTGGGCAAGGGCAGCACGTTCAGCGTGGTGATGCCGGTCGCCGAGCCCGCCTCCGCCGACGCCGAAGACACATGCGCCGGCACCGCCAGCGTCAACCGCAGGATCCTTCTCGTCGATGACGAGGCCGCGGTCGGCAGGTCGTTGCAGCTGCTCCTCGCCCCAGAAACCGAGGTCATCGCGGTGTTGTCCGGCGAGCAGGCGCTGGCCCGGCTCACCGCAGGCGAGCACTTCGACGCGATCGTCTGCGACATCATGATGCCGCAGAGCACCGGCATGCAGCTCTACGACGACGTCGCGCGCGTTGCGCCCGAATATCGCAGCCGCATGATCTTCATGACCGGCGGTGCGTTCACGCCGCAAGCGCGCGCGTTCCTCACGAAGCTCGATCGCCCGTACCTCGAGAAGCCATTCTCCGAGCAGGAGCTGCGTGACGCGCTCGCCCGCGTCAAAGCCTGACAATCGTCAGACCAGTTGCTGCTAGGATGGGTTCCAATGGCACTCCGTGTGGCCGGCGTGGTGCTCGCATTAGCGGCGACCGCGAGCGCCGACCGGCTGTCCCCCGTCGATCTCGCGCGTAAGAACGACGGCGGCTACGTCACCGGGCTACCGCTGGTGTCGTACTCGACGGACCTCGGGTTCGGTGGAGGCGCGCGCGCCTACTACTACTGGAACGGCCACCGCGACGACGCGAGGTTCGCGAACACACCGTACCTGTTCCGCGTGTTCCTTCAGGCGTACGCGACGACGGGTGGCTTGCAGTTCCACTGGCTCGATCTCGATGCCCCGAGGTTCGACAGCTCTCCGTACCGCATACGCAGCCAGCTGATCTTTGCGCGCAATACGAACAGCAATTACTTCGGTCACGGTGCGCGCAGCCTCGACCCGTTGCGCTTCCCGGGGTCCGCCGCATTCGACAGCTATGCCGACTACGCCGCCGCGCAACATCAGATCATGGGTGGCGAGACCTTCGCAAAGTACGATCAGTACGACCTGCTCGAGCCGAACGGCATCGCGATCATCGAGCGTGGTTTCGACAACGACCGCGTGCGCGTGCTCGCAGGGCTCGGCTTCTCGTACGCGCGTATCCACGACTACACAGGTAAGACGGTCGATGCAACGAGCGGCCAGGCGACCGAGGCCCAGACCCGCCTTACCACCGACTGCGCGGCGCAGCTTCTCGTCGGCTGCAGCGGCGGCCGCGATGACCACCTGCGCGTCGGTGTCTCGTACGACACCCGAGACTTCGAGCCCGACCCGAATCGCGGCGTTTTTCTCGACGCGGTGCTCGACGTCGGCACGGCCGCGCTTGGCTCCGAGTACGACTACGTCCGATTCCTCGTCGCGGCCCGCGGCTACTACTCGCCGATCCCCGACCGTACCGACCTCGTGCTCGCGACGCGCGCGGCATTCGAGTGGCAATCGTCCGGAACCCCGTTCTTCTCGATGGACACGATCCCGTTCACCGAAGATCCGCGTCAGGGCTTGGGCGGCCACCGTACGCTGCGCGGCTACCGTCAGGACCGCTTCGTCGGGCCGGTGATGGCGCTCGTCAACCAGGAAGCCCGGTGGACGTTCGCGCGCACGACGCTGTGGCGCCAGAAGCTCGCTTTCATCGCGGTCGGTTTTCTCGACGTCGGCCGCCCGTTCGACCGCGTGTCCGAGCTGTCGCTCCGACGCTGGCGGCCTTCGTATGGTGGTGCGATGCGGATCTCGTGGAACCTGGCGACGGTGATCACCGTCGACTACGGTGTGTCGCCAGAGGACAGCGGCCTGTACATCAACTTCAACCACATCTTCTGAGCGGCGATCGCTACCTGGCGCAAGCGCCGGCAAAGACCTTCGCAACCGTCGCGGCATCTGGCCGCGCTTTCGCGTCGATCTGCAAGCATGCGTCGACGATCGCGGCGACGTCCGCTGGCAGTCCGGGCACAACCGATGCGAGAGGTTGAGCTGGATCAGGCATCGGTTTACCGGCAAGGAACGCTTTGACGACGGGGCGATCGTACGGCCGCTGTCCGCTCAGCATCTCGTACGCGACGATGCCGAACGAGAACAGATCCGAGCGCGGCGACGCGTGATCCGCGCCCTGCCCGAGCTCGGGCGCCATGTAGCGCGGCGAGCCGATCAACATGCCCACCTTGGTCAAGCTCGGGTTCAGCGTCGCGGTCTCGTCAGGATCGGGTTCCGCTTCGACGACGGTCTGGGCTTCAGCGCGCTCGGGATCATCCGGGCGGCCAACGTGCGCGACTCCGAAGTCGGTCAGCTTGAGGACGTCACCCGCCACGAGGACATTGGCCGGCTTGATGTCGCGGTGGATGACGCCGAGCGCGTGGATGGTTTCGATCGCCTTGGCGAGTTGCGCGACCATCGGCACAGCCCAGCTCAGATCGCCGAACCGGTCACGTACGTGCTCGAGCGAGTTGCCCTCGATCAGCTCCAGCACGAGGAACAGCACAGCCTGGTCGGTGATCCCGAAGTCGAGGACGCTGACCACGTTCGGATGATCGATGCGGGCGACCAGCTCCGCCTCGCGCGCGAATCGGGCAAGCTTTCCCGCGCTGCCTCCGCGCACGAGCTTGATCGCGACGGCGCGGCCGTCGGAGAGCCGTTCGGCGCGATACACCTTGCCCATGCCGCCTTCGCCGAGCAGCTGATCGATCCGGTACTTCTCGGCGAGCACGGTACCGGGGTCGAGCTCTTGTGCCGACCGTTTCGGCGACGCCATCAGCGTCAGCGCGTGCGACAGCTCGTGCGATCGATTCGCGATCTGCTGACGTAGCTCCTCGTTCAGTAGCTGCACATCGCGGTTGCGTTGCTCGAGCTCGCGACTGCGCCGGCGGTTGAGGAATGCGAGCAGCGTCGACTGGCACAGCACGAATGCCGTCAGGCCGTACTGCGTAGTCGCCTGCAGTGGCTGCACGACACGGCGCACCCGAACCACATCCCACGCGACGGCCAACGCGAGCAGCACGAACCCTACGAGCATCAGCACAGAAGGCAGGTCGCGCTTACCAATCACAGCGCGCGCGAGGCTGACGATCGCGTACGCGAGCGCTGCGAAGATCAGCATCTGGTACGCGGTTTGGAGAAGCGTGAAGATCGGGGCTGGCAGCGCGACCGTCAGCGCAAATACGAGGCTCGCCGCGACAAACCCGCGAACGGCGAGCGCGTGCACGTACGTGGGGAACACCGCACGGATGAACAGCGCGATGAGCGGTGACCCGAGGTAGCCGGTCAGATACTCGAGGCGCAACGACATTACTGTCGAGAACCCGGGCACCTCGTCGGCCGGATACCGCCCGAGGATAAACACGCGGCCCGCGATCACGAGACACACGAGGCCAAACCACAGCGACGCGCGATCGGCTCGGTTCATCACGAATTGCACGACCTGCTGCACGCCGACGAGGATCAACAGGCCGAGCACGAAGAAATCGGTCATCCTGCGATGCCGCTCGCGTTGGCCGATCGCCGCGGCGGTGCCCAGAGTTGGCGCCGGCCCCGAGCCGCCGCGCGCGTGCTCGAAGTTGCTGACCTGCAACGTGAGCAACACGTCGCCGCCGGCAGTGAACGATACGACTGCGTTGCGCGGCGTCCCTTGCGATTGATCGGATGTGGTCCCCACCGTTCCCGAGCGCAGCGGCTCGGCTAACAGCTGACCATCGAGGCGTGACACGACAAACCGATTCGCATCGACCACCGGAGCGGTCGCGAGCGCGTATTGCTTGGGCGTCTCGGGAAGGTGCACGATCAAGCGATACGTCGCGAAGCCATCTCCACCGAGCTCGCGGCCGTCAGTGAGCTTCTGGCCGTTCCACCGTCCGATCGGGAGCACACCATCGGGCGCAGTGTTGTCGCCCGGCTCGATCAGCTTCTTCCAGTAGAACGTCCAGCCGCCCTGTAGCGACAGCACGCTCGTGTCGTCGAGCTCCCAGCCGCGCAGATCGAGGACACCGTCGACTGCTCGAGGCGCCGAGCTGTCATCGCAGCCGAGCACGACGAGTAGGCTCAAGAGGGCGAGCGCGCGAGCCACACGCCCATCGTAACGGGTTTGGCGGAGTAGCTCGTGTCGAACGTCCTCTCAGGCACGCGAAGAAGCTGCGTCCGTGCCGAATTCGGGCGCTTCGCTGAGCTTCGGCAACGCAATGATCGCAGGCACGATTACGAATGCTGCAACGACACATGTGAGCTCGCCGATCAGCGACGCCAGGCCGAAGCCGCGGATCGACAGGTTGTCGCTGACCAGCAACGACATGTAGCCGATCACGGTGGTCAGTGAGCACACGAGCACCGTGCCGCCCGTCGAACGCAGCGCGATCATCGGGTCGCCGTGCGCCGCGCGGTCCGCGATGTTGATCGCGTAGTCGATGCCGAGACCGAGCGTGATCGGCAGTGCGACGAAATCGAGGAAGTTGATCTTGAGCCCGGCGAGCGCGCACACCGCGATCATGCCGATGCTGCCCGCGCTCGATGCCACGAGCACCGCGACCGCGCGGCGCGAGCGGCCGACGATCAGCACGACCATCGCGATCAGCGCGATCGCGGCAATTGCCGTGACGAGCGGGCCGTCCTTCTGGATCTGCGTGAGCACGTCCGCGAACAACATGCATGCGCCCGACGCGGTGACGTCGTCGTGCGAGAGCTTGCGCACCGCGCCCGAGAAGCGAATCAGGTCGCGGCCGTCGCGCTCGTCGAACTCGGCGCTCGGCTTTACCGCGATCATGAGGCCGACGCGGCCGTCACGTTCGGTCAGCTTCCGCGCGAGCGCGGGCGGCAGGTCTTGCGCGGTCACCGCGGCCAGCGTGTCGGCCGGACGCAGCGCGAGGAGCTCGGCGCGTTGCTGTTCGTCGAGCTGCGGCGCGATCTCGTCGATCTGGTCGCGAATCTCGGCGAGGAGCGCCAGCTTCGCGGCTTGGTCCTGCGGAATGACGTCGAGCGCCGAGCTCACGCTGCCGACCATCGGCTCCTGCTTCGCGATCGCGTGCAGTTGCGCCACCACGCTCGGCACCTGCTCCTTGCGATCGACCGCGACGAACGTCTGGCCGGCAAGCCCGGCGAGGCCGCGGCCGAACTCGTCGTCAGAGTACTTCAGCCAGTCGCGCGTCGCGCGCGCATCGGGCGCCTGCGAGCGCAGTTGCGTGAGGTCGTACTCGTAGGGATCGTGGGTGAGGTAGTGCCACGAGATCACGCACGCGCCGATCGTGATCGCCGCCGCGACGCCGGTGACGAGCACAGGGCGGCGGAAGCCGAACAGCTTGACGACGATGCGGCCGAACATCGGCGACGGCTCGCGCATGCTGTTGCCGGCAAACCTCATGATCATCGCCGGCAGCAGCACGAACGAGCAGATCCAGCACACGATCATGCCGACGCCGCCGATCAGCGCGAAGTCGGCGAAGCCGCGGAACTTCGTCGCGCCGAGCGCCCCGTACGCGATCGCAGCACCGAGCGACGCGACGAGCGTCGGCATCAGCGTGCCGCGGATCGCGGTCGTCATCGCCTGCGTCACGTTCGCCGTCCGGCGCTCCTCGAGGTAGCGCGCGATGAGCAGGATGCCGTAGTTGACACCGTTGCCCGCGATGATCGCGCCGAGGAATGCAGTCGCTGCATTGAGGTGACCGACGGTGAGCGCGGCGGCACCAAACGCGATCAGCGTCGCGATCAAGATGTTGAACCCGAGCAGCGCGAGCGCGCGCTTGCTGCGCAGGTGCAGGAACAGCACGAGCGACACGAGCAAGCCGGTGAGCAAGCTCGACATCACAATGCCGCGTGACAGCGCGCCGTGCTCGGCGAGCGACACCGCCGGACCGCCGGCAAACCCCACCGTCACGAACGGATGCGCGCCGCGGATTTTCATCGCGACCTTGTCGAGCGCGCCCATCAGCTTGCGATCGCGGTCGACGTCGGTCGCGACAAACGCGGTATGGACGACGATCACCTGCGAGCGGCCGTCCGCGCTGACGTGGCGGTCGCGCGCGAGCTGCGCATCGGCGTCCTTCTGTTTCTTGCGCAGCTCGTCGAGCTCGTGGGTGTCCTGCGGCGCCGGCTCGTCATCGATATCGATGAACAGCGGGTTCGCGTGCAGCTTGGCATCCGCGATCTGCTTCGCGAGTGCATCGCGCACCGCGGTCAGCTCGTTCATCGGTACGTAGAGCTCGCGATGCTCGCGAATGAACGCGCGCGTCGCGACATCGTCGCCATCCGCGCTCTCGACGAGCTCGGGGCCGAGCGCGGAAATTCCGGCAAGCGCCTCCGTCGCTGCCGCCTCGCGCGACTTCGGATCCGGCGCGACGATGACGACGAGCATCGTGTCGCGCGACGGGGCGCGCTTCGCGAGCTTCTCGGCCGCCTTCACGGACGGCGTGTCACCCGGCAACAGCGACGAGAAGTCCGTCTGCAGCGGCAGGTGGAACGCAGCGAGATAGATCGCGATGCCAACGAGCACGAGGCTCGACGTGAAGATGGCGACCGTATGCCGCTGGACCCACTGGACGTACCGCTGCGTGCGCATTTGCGCGAGATAAGGCAACCGGCATGCCGGGGCCTAACCCCTGCAGAACCTGGCAAATCCGGTCAAAGCTGTCGAACCCTCGACGCAGGACGTTGAGCGCCCGGCGCTGCCGCGTCGAACAGCTGCCCGGACCCGGTCGGGTTAGCGGCGGCCGATCGCGGCTGGGTTGTAGCGCTCGTAGGTGGCCTGGCCCACGGTGCCGCCGGAGATCAACACCGTGCCGTCGCACAGCGGCGTCGCCTGGTGATTCATGCGCGGCACGGCGAGGTTGTCGGTGGCGACGACCCGGAGTTGGCCGTCGAGCGGATCGAGGCTCGCGATGAACGCGGTGTCGACCGGCGGCCCCGGTTTGCCGTCCGCATCGACCGTGATCGCGCCACCGGTGATGAGCACGCGGCCATCGGGAAGCACGGTCGCGGACATGCCGATCCGTCCAGCAGTCGGCGCTTTTTCCGACAGGAGACCGACCGAAATGAACCGGCCGTCGAGCGGCGAGAACAGCTCGAGCTGATCCGCGATCTCGGTCTGGCCCGTCATCGGGTTGATCGTCAGACCACCGATGAACAAGACGCTGCCATCGGGCAAGCGCGCCACCTGGTGATTCCAGCGCGGCACGATCATCTGCGCGGTGAACTGATCGGAGAAGTTGTCGAACAACGGCTTGTACAGCTCGGCTTCCTTGATCGGCTTTCCGTTCGCATCGAGGCCGCCAGCAACGAGCACGGCCGCACCGAGCTCGTCGGTGAGGCGCGTCGCGGTGTGGGAGTACCGCGGATACTTGAGCTGCGCGCGCAGCGCAGTGATCGCGGTTGTACCGGTGTCAACCGACACCTGGGCGACGATGTTCGAAGGACCGCCCGCGATCGCTTTGGCCGGGTCAGGTACCTGGTAGCCGCCGATCACGACTGCGCGGCCATCGCTTAGTGTTGTCGCGGTGAGCCGCGTGCGATTGAGCCTTGGCTCGAAGAACTTCTCGTACTGGCGGTCAGTGTTGCGCTCGGCCTCGATGACCTCCGCGAACTCTGCGCCGACGCCAGTGGCTGGGTCGAGTCCGCCGACGATCACCATGCGCGAGTCGGCACCGGTGCCGACGATCGCGACCGCAGCGTCGTAGCGGCGCTCGATATCGTGCAGGTTGTCGTACGCGCCCGTGCTCGGATCGAAGCGCTCGATCTGGGTCAGCGCGAGCGGTTTGTTGTTCTCGTCGGGATACTCGCCACCGACGAGCAACCCCGAGCCGTCGCGATACATCATCGCCTGGCCACCAATCCGCGGCAGCGGCTGCTGTGACATCTCGCCGAACTTGACCTGGCGCGCGAAGAACAAGTGCGGCGTCGGCAGACGCGCGTCAGGACGCACCGAGAACTCGCACGTGCGGCCGTAGGCGTACTCGCTGTTGCTTCTCCGGCCGACCATGTGGACGACGAGGTCGTCGCCGTACGGCACGTTCGGCAGCTCGATGACGTCGCCATGCGAGAACGTCGCTGACGTGATGTCATCGGCGGCGCCAGCGTGCGCGATCGACAGCGTGATCGTGTCGAGGTCGAGCGGCTGTGCATCGTCATTGGCAGGAATGTCGATGATCGGCGTGACCACGACCGTGTTGTCAGTGCAGCCGACGAGGACGACCAGTGCGAGCGCGTGCCTCATAGCGGCACGTACCTGTCGGGCCAGTCCGGGCGCGCGGTGAATGCGGGCGAGCCGCTGTCTTGCGTCGCGAAGATCGTCAACGGAATCACGATCGCGGCCGCGCCGACTGCGCCACCGACCGCCCATGCCCACTTGCTCTTGTACCAGGGGCGATGTGCCCGCGGCGTCAGCAGCGCGCTGACCGCATCCGCGAGCGGCTCGAGGTCGGTGCCGATCGTGACCGTCTTGCGATCGCGTTCCTTGCCGTCGAGGCCGACCAGCCGCGCGGTCGCGACGTTATTGCGCACCTCGGCGACGATGAATGCGCGCGCGCCGCTGCGCTGCGCTTGACCGAGCAGCTCGGTATCGGTCGGTGCCGCGAACTCGGGCGGCGTGATCGGTAGCGTGATCTTGCCGCCGACCAGCTCGACCCTGCGACCGTCGGGCTCGCGATCGGGACACGTCACGCGCACCCAGTGGCGGCCGACGATCAACGGAATCGCAGTTGCGACGTTGACGTTCGTTGCGTCGACCGTCGCGCGGCAGCCTTGCGGAACCGTCAGCGTCAGCTCTGCGCCGCCTTTGTTCTTGACGGTCGCCTGTGCGCGCTCGAACTCGGCAATGATCTTTGGTGGGAAGCGACCGGGGTCGAGCTCGCGGGTGGCGTCGACCGTGTTCGCGACGATCAGCTCCTCCCACGCGCCGTTCGAATCGCCCTGCTGCGTCTTGATCAGCCCCCGGTACAAGAACAAGTCGGAGAGCTGCGCCTGTGTGAGACCGGCAGCCCCGGTCCGGTCGACCTCCGAGCGCGCGCTATCGAGCTGCTGCCAGGCCTGGTCGAACTCGAGTCGCTCGAAGGCGTCGAGTCCCTTCTGGACCAGCTGCGCGGTGGTGGCCGTACCCTCCGGTTTTGGCGAACGATCCAGGATGGCTGCACCTGCCCCGCGGGCGGCCTGAACCACCGGCGCGGTGCGCAAACCCGGTGCCCAGACCACAACGAGGTCAGCCGTCGGCGCCGCGTCGGCGCGAGCCACCAGCGCCAGGACGACCAAGAGGCCCAGAGTGCGCACTCAAATGTGAGTTTCGGCCTGTTCCGATGAACCGTCAACCGCACGCTATAATCGCCGGGCATGAGCCGTGCGCTAGGTCGCTACGAGCTCCTCCGCCCGTTAGCGCGCGGCGGCATGGGCGAGGTGTATCTGGCGCGTCGACGAGCTGCGGGCGTCGAGAAGTGGTTGGTCGTCAAACGGATGCGGCCCGAGCGCGCCGGCGACGCGCGGTTTCTGGACTTATTTATGCGCGAAGCCCGGCTATCGATGAGCCTCGCGCACCAGAACATCGTGCCGGTCTTCGACTTTGGCCGCATCGACGACCAGGTATTCCTCGCAATGGAGCGTGTCGAGGGCAAAGACCTCGGCTCGAGCATGACGAAGGCCGGCAAGGGGATGCCGCCGCTTTTGGCGGCGTTCATCGCCGCAGAATGCTGCCAGGCGCTCGACTATGCCCATCGCCGCAAAGGTCCCGACGGCGCCGACCTCGGC
Source organism: Kofleriaceae bacterium (assembly GCA_036274355.1). Lineage (GTDB taxonomy): Bacteria > Myxococcota_A > Polyangia > Haliangiales > Haliangiaceae > JABFXX01. The sequence goes on from DASUFX010000364.1 coordinate 15,085, forward strand.
ATCGTTCACCGCGACGTCACCCCGCGCAACGTGCTGCTCTCGTGGTCGGGCGAGGTCAAGCTGACCGATTTTGGTATCGCCGCTCTGGCCGGCGACGAGCCGAGCAAGATGGCCGGCACGCCGGCATACATGGCGCCCGAGCAAGCGCGCAGCGAGCCGACCGACGTCCGCGCGGATATCTACGCCGTCGGCATGATCCTGCGCGAAGCGCTGACCGGTGCGCGTGGCCGCCATGGCAACGATCGCGAAACCGTGCTCGCCGCGGCGCAGGCCGGCAAGCTCGACCCGTGGCCCGAGGGCTTCGACTCGCCGCTGAAGGCAGTCGTCGATCGCGCGACCGCGACCGCGAAAGAGGATCGCTATCCGGACGCGCGCGCGATGCTCGAGGATCTCGACGACTTCATCGTCGCCGAGCGCGCTGCGAAGAAAGCCGAAGCACCGGCGCGCCAGCTCGCCGCGTGGCTCGCCGAGGTGTGGCAAGGCGAGCGCGACGACGTCACGGTCAGCGACGTCGACATCGAAGCGAAGCACATGATGAGCTTCCTCGACGACGGTCAATTCGACGTGGTCGGCACCGGCACGATGCGCTCGATGGCGATGACGGCGGCCGAGGACGTGCTGAGCAAGCACAGCGAGGTGAAAGCCGACGCGACGCCGGCCGAGGTCACGCCGTCGCCGCGAGCGCCAACCGCTGGCGAGCGCCCCGACACGGCGACACCGGCGCCACAGCGGCGATCGAAGTTGCCGTGGATCTTGCTCGTTGCGGTCGTGGTCGCCGCGAGCGCGATCGTCGTCGCGATGTCGATGAACAAGCCCGAGCAACCGGAGCGTGTCGTCGAGCCGCCCATCGCGAAGGTCGAAGCAGACGCGCACGAGCCGATCGTCGAGCCCGAAGCGGTCGATGCGGTCGTCGCGCCACCCGCCGATGCCGGCGTTGCCGATGCACCCGCGCGCGTGAAGCCGCACAACACGCAACATGTCGTGACGCCTCGCCCCGACGCTCACGTTGCGGCGCCGCCCGCCTCGGCGACGAAGTACAAGGTGACGATCAGTACGCTGCCGAAGTGGTCGAACTTCACTGTCGACAACGATCCGACGGTGTATCAGAGCTTCGACTCGATCCAGCTCGCGCCGGGACCGCACAAGGTCCACTTCACCGGCAGCGTGCACTACCCGGCCGACAAGATCGTCACGATCACGGTCCCAGAGAAAGACTTCAAGACGACCGTGACGCTCGATGCTCCCGAGAAGGATGCTCCGGCTCCGTAGTCACCGCGATGTTCTCCGCGGCCGGAGGTAACGCGACCGTGCCGTCGTCGGCGATCGTGGTCACTGCCGGCAGCTTGCCGACGTCGCCGGTGATCAGCCGTGACTCGCGGCGGTAGGTCAACCACGACCACGCCCAGTGGAACATCATGAACAGGCGGTTGCGGAAACCGACGAGGAAGAAGATGTGGACGACCCACCACAGCATCCACGCAAGCAGGCCGTGTTTCGCGAATCGCTTCGTCGCGATCACGGCATCGGCGCGACCGATCGTCGCCATGTTGCCCTTGTCGCGGTAGTGGAACGCAGACCGCACGCCCTCGCCGCGCGCTTCGCTATCGATGATCTTCGCGACGTGCTTGCCGCTCTGCAGCGCGCCCTGTGCGACGCCTGGCACTTCGACGCCGTCGCTCATCATCTTCGCGAGGTCGCCGATCACGAACACTTCGGGGTGGCCGGGAATCGACAGGTCCGGGTTCACGAGCACGCGGCCCGTGCGATCGAGCGGCGCGCCGAGACTTTTCGCGAGCGGCGACGCTTGCACGCCGGCGGCCCACAACACGGTACGCGTGCCGATCCGCTCCTCGCCCGCAGGACCCTTCACGGTGATCGACCGCTCGTCGATCGACGTGACCATCGTGTTGAGTCGCACCGACACCTGGCGCTTCTCGAGTGATTGCTTCGCCGCCTCCGATAGTTTTTCGGGGTAGGCGTTGAGCAGCCGGTCGCGTCCCTCGAACAGCAGCACGCGCAAGCTCGTCGGATCGATCGAGCGAAAATCCTTCGCGAGCGTGTGCAGGCCGATCTCGCCGAGCGCGCCCGCAAGCTCGACGCCCGTCGGACCACCGCCGACGACCGCGAACGTCAGCCACTCGCGTTCTCGCTCGAGGTCCGACTCGCGCTCCGCGGCCTCGTAGGCGACGAGGAGGCGGCGGCGGATCTCGAGCGCGTCCTCGATCGACTTGAGACCAGGGGCCCGCGCCTCCCACTCGTTCTTCCCGAAGTACGAGTGCGTCGCGCCCGTGGCGACGACGAGGAAATCGTAGTGCAGTGAGCCGGCATCGAGCGTGACCGTGCGCTTGTCGACGTCGATCGACTTCACGTCCGCCAGCAGCACGCGCGCGTTCTTCTGACGCGCGAGCACGCTACGAATCGGATA
>DASUFX010000365.1:0-4043 GCA_036274355.1 Kofleriaceae bacterium
GGTCGCAAGCGCGGCTTGTTGCTCGAAATCAGAGGTAAAAGGTGGCGGATCTGGTGCCGACGTCCCGCCGCCCGCGAAACCGAGCTTTACGGTATTCGCGCTGGCCGAGACCCGCGGGCAGATCGGACCGTGCGGCTGCACCTCCGATCCGCTCGGAGATATCTCGCGGACGGCGAAGCTGGTGGAGGAGGCCCGGGCGAAGGGTCCGGTGCTCGTGGTCGATGCCGGGTCCCTGCTCTACGGCCAAAACCCAGTCCCCAAGCACCTCGAGGCGCAGGAAGACCTGAAGGCCGACCTGCTCACCACGATCTACAAGGACCAGCTCCAGGTCGCCGCGGTGGGCTTGGGTCCCGCGGACCTCGCGAAAGGCCCGGCGGAGATCCGGTTCCCGCGCGTCGCGGTGAACGTCGTGGACCCAGCGGTGAAGCTGCAGCCCGCGAGCGTGATCAATGTGGGCAATGTAAAGGTCGGCGTGTTCGGCGTGGTCGCGACCGACGCGATCAAAGACGTCAAGCTCGATGATCCGGTCGCCGCTGGCAAGCGCGCGGTCGACACCCTCAAGAAAGCCGGTGCACAGTCCGTGATCGCGCTCGTGCAGGCGACGAGCAAGCGCGATGCAGTTGCGATGGTCCGCGACATCGGCGGCATCGACATAGCGATCGCCGGTCTCGGTGCCGTCGCGCCCGAGCCGGATCGCATCGATGTCGAGCCGACGAAGGTCGGTGACGGCTGGCTCGTGATTCCCGCGAACCGCGGCCAGATCGTGAGCCGCCTCGATGTCTACATTCACGGTGGCGGCGGGTTTGTCGATGCCGTCGGTCGCGGCGCAGCGGCGGCGAAGATCGCGCAGCTCGATCATCAGATCGCATCGCTCGACGCCGAGCTCGCGAAGTTCAAGCAGGACAAGGACGCCGATCCGAAATTCGTCGCCGCGAAGCAAAGTGAGCGCGATGCGGCGGCAGCGCAGAAGAAGAAGCTCGAGGCTCAGCCGCTGGAAGCGCCGGCGAAGGGTAACTACTTCACGCTCGAGCAGCTGAGGATCAACAAGACGCTCGCGTGCAGCGTGCCGGTGCGCGACGCGATTCGTGGCTACGATTTAGCGGCCGGCGAGGCGAACGTGAAAGCCGCGGCGGACACACCGGTGCCGGCCCCTAAGAAGGGCCAGGCCGGCTACGTTGGCACCGAGGCGTGCAGCGACTGCCACCAGGATCAAGTCGATCAATGGAAGACGACGCGTCACGCGAGCGCGTGGAAGACGCTCGTCGATCGCGGCCAGCAGTTCGATTACGAGTGCATCGGCTGCCACGTCACTGGCTGGCAGCAGCCAGGCGGCTCGAACCTCGCGCACAACGACAACCTGCGCGACGTCCAGTGCGAGACCTGCCACGGCCCCGGCTCGATCCACGTCGCGAAGGGCGGGCTCGAGAAGCCGTTCGCGATCGTGCGCAATCCCAAGCCCGAGCTGTGTGCGTCGCAGTGCCACACGAAAGAGCACAGCGACACGTTCCAGTACGAGGCGTACCTACGAGATATCGTCGGCCAAGGTCACGGCGCCGAGATGCGCACGAAGCTCGGTGACGGCCCCACGGGCCACGAGTTGCGATCTACCGCACTCGACAAGGCAGGCCGCACGCTCGGCGCAGGGTGCGTGAAGTAGCGGCTGCGTGCATAATCGATCGGGCGTGACCCGCTCGGTGAGGACGTGGCTCGTAGCAATCGCGCTCGCGGGTGCCGCGTGCGGTGGTGGGCAGAAGCCGAAGAAGTCGAGCGGCCAGTCGTACGGCGTGCAGAGCGGGCTCGGCACCTGGTACGGCAGCGAGCAACACGGCGGGCCGACCGCGTCGGGTGAGCGATTCAACAAGAACGCAATGACGGCAGCGCATCGCTCGCTGCCAATGGGCACACGTGTGCGCGTGACGAACGAGCGCAACGGGCGCAGTGTGATCGTGCGGATCAACGATCGCGGGCCCTACGGCAGCAAGCGCCGCATCATCGACGTGTCGGAGGCCGCGGCGCGCCAGCTCGGCATGATCGACGCCGGCGTCGTTCCGGTACGCGTCGAAGTGGTCAAGTGATCGCGGGCACGCGTTCCGCCGTGACCGCGTGATCGGTGTGTGCTACAGCCGTCGTGCCAGCCGATGAGCGACGCGCCCCCGTTGATCGAAGCGGACAAGCTGACGAAGCGCTACGGCTCGATCGTCGCGATCAGCAATGTCACCGCGCAGGTGCGTGGCACGATCATCGGCCTGCTCGGCCCCAACGGCGCGGGCAAATCGACGCTGCTGAAGTCGCTGCTCGGGCTGATTCCATTCGAAGGCGGCGCGAAGGTGCTCGGTCTCGACGCGAAGACGCACGACCGCGAGATTCGCGATCGCGTCGGCTACATGCCGGAGCAGGAAGCCTTGCTCGCGGGAATGAGCGCGGTCGAGCTATGCACGTACGCTGGCGAGCTCTCGGGCCTGCCGCGTACCGAGGCGATGCAGCGCGCGCACGCGGCGCTCTACTACGCGGGGCTCGAGGAGAAGCGCTACCTGCCGATCGACGGCTACTCGACGGGCATGAAGCAGCGGGTGAAGCTCGCGCAGGCGCTCGTCCACGATCCCGAGATCTTGTTTCTGGACGAGCCGACGAACGGCCTCGATCCGCGCTCGCGCGAGGAGATGCTGCACCTGATCACGGAGCTGCCGACACGCCGCGGCTGCGCGATCGTGCTGTCGACGCACCTCTTGCCCGACGTCGAGCGCGTCTGCGATAGCGCCGTGATCATGCATCAGGGTCGCGTGCGGTTCGTCGGCACGATCGAGGAGCTGCGCGGCGCACGTGGCCTCGACACGAGTATTACGGTCGAGGTGAAGGCGAATGCGCCGAAGCTTGCCGAAGTGCTCGGCGCGGCTGGCGCGACGTGCAAGGTGAAGTCGCCGGTCGCCGTCGAGGTCGACCTGCCCACGAACGCGACGAGCATGCTCGTGTTCCAGCGCGCGAAGGAAGCCGGCCTGCAGGTACGCGGCATCGAGGTGCGGCGCGAGAGCGTCGAGAACGCGTTCTTGCGCGTGATCGGCGAGGTGGCGCCGTGAGCGAGCCTGCAGCACCCGGTGGTCCGCCGTATCGCACGCCCGCGGACGCGCCGAAGCCCGCCGGCACGATCTACGACACTGGTTACAAGCGGTACGTCGGCACGCGCCGCTCGGTTGCCACGCGCTGGCTCGTGATCATGCGGCACCAGATCGCGATGGCGTGGAAGAAGTGGTGGCGCTACAAGATGCCGCTGTTCGGCGCGGTCGTGACGACGTTCGTTGCGGCGGGGCTCTTGTACTTCCGCACGTCGAAGATCATGCGCCAGGTCGGCACCGCAGGCGGCGGTGAGATCCTGAGAATGATCGACGCTGTCGTGCCGCTGTCGTTCGAGTGGTACTGCCGCGCTGCGTTCATGCTGACGCTGACGCTGGGTGCGACGATTGTCGCGACCGACACGCAGAGCGGCGCGTTCACGTTCTATTACGTGCGGTCGATCCGCCCGATGGACTACGTGCTCGGCAAGCTCGCTGGCGTCGGTATCCTGATCGCGACGCTCGTGATGCTGCCGCCACTCGTGCTCGTCGGCATGCGCATCGGGTTCTCGGCCGACACGGCGGAGGTCACGGAGCAGCTGCGGCTGCTCCCGAAGATGCTCGCGCTCGGCGGCCTCGCGACGCTCGTCTACACGGCAGTGCCGCTCGCGATGTCATCGCTCGTCGCGAATCGCCGCTACGCGCTCGCGCTCTGGGTCGCGTACTACCTGATCGTCGGGTTCATCGCCGGCCAGATATCGATGTTCGTGACCGCCGATGCCGGCGTGCTCGACATCCAGACCTCGCTGCAGGCGATCACCTACGAGCTATTCGACATGAAGGTGATGCGGATCCGCACCGGCGGCATGTCACCGAAGCTTGCGCTGTTCGGCCTGCTCGCGCAGAGCGCGTTCGCGATCGCGATCCTGTGGTTCCAGGTGTCGCGCGATCAGAAAACCGGCGTCGGAGGCTCGTCGTGAGCATCGTCGTCGCCGA
>DASUFX010000366.1:0-17099 GCA_036274355.1 Kofleriaceae bacterium
GAACTCGAGCATGCCCTGCGCCTGCCGCTCGATGAGCCGCTTCTTCAGCTCCTTGAAGTACTGGCGATCGAGCCGGCGCGTGCCCTCGGCGGCGGAGCGCACGAGCACTTCGAGATCGGTCAGGCCGATGCCGGCGGTGAGCTTGCCGAGCTCGGGCACCTGGTAGTCGGAGAACGACGCGACGTCCTTGCCGGTTGCCTTCACCTGCGCGGCGAGGAACGCGGTGCGCTCGGCCTCGTTCGGCAGCGGCACTTCGATCGCCGCGACGTGCGGGTTGCTGGACAGCCGCTCCGCGACGCTCGAGAGTCGCGGGTCGATCAGCACGAACGCCATGTTGAGCCGCTTGATATACGGGCTCGATGCCCAGTTGAGCAGCGTCACCAGGTGCGTCTGCTCGTTGAGATCGAGGTTGTCGCCGCTCGGCGCGACGTAGCCGACGTGATCGATGATCACCGCACACCGAATGCGCTGGTTGTCGTCGGCCATCACGATCTTCTGGATCATGAGGTCGAGCGCGAGCAGACCCTTCGTCGGATCGCGCGGCAGCTGGCGCAGGTCACCGATCCACTTGTTCGCGGTCGCAACCATTTCCTGGAGCCGCTTGCTGCTCGTGCCTGCCGCGCAGCGTAGGCCGCGCGCGAGATCGTAGTGGACGACGAGATCCCAGCGACCGAACAGCTGATCGGCGATGAAGTCGGCGAGCCCGGTCCAGCGCGGATCATTCTCCGCACCGGCGCGCACGACATCGAACGTGTTGCCGTGCAGCACGAACATCGACGTCGTGCCCGAGAAATACAGCTCGGCGAGCTTCGCCGCCCAGCCCGGGAAGTGCGCAGGCAGCTGTGCCGCCTTCGTCACTCCATCGGTCGCACCGGCCAGCGTCTTCGGATCGCTGGTCTCCGCCATTACGACTTCTCGAGGTTCTCGAGCTCTTTGCGGGCCGCTTCAGCTTCGGCCGGACCGAGGTCCTTCTGTGCCTGTTGCACCGGCGTGGTCTCCGGCGCGCGCATGCCGAGGTCGACCTCGAGGCCCTTGAGCGCGTCTTCCGCCATCTGCTTCTCGAGCCGCTCGTCGTCCTCGATCTTTTCCATGCCCTGCCGCGACATGTCGGCGGCAACGCGGGCCTTGCCGCGGTTCGCGTCGATCTTGCGCTGGATCGCATCTTCCATCTGACCGAAGTCGGTCGTGAGATCCATGTTGAACGTCTCGGTCAACTTCGCGATCTCGGCCTCGGCCGCGCTCATCTTGAGGTCGGCGTCGTACTTCTGGATCTTGTCTTTGACCTCGGCGAGCTTCTTGTTCGCGAACTGAATCTTCTTGAGGTTGTTGTTGTAGGCCTCTTCGTGCATCGCGAGCTGCGCCTGGTTCTCACCGAGCTGCGTCTTCACCTTGGTCAGCTGCAGCGCGATGATCGACGCCTTGTCGCGATCGTTCAGCTTCAAATAGGCCTTGGCCTGCGCGGTCAGCTTCGCGACTTGCGCCTCACCGTCCTTGACCTGGCGCGTGACGCGCTCGACGAGACCGCGATACTGCTCGAGGCCTTCGCGGCCCTCTTTGAGCTGTTCGACAGACTTGTCGTACTCGTACTGCATCTGGGCGATCGGATCTTTGTTCGTGAGCCAATTGCCCAGCTTGTTGAACTGCGCCGCGATCGCCTTGAAGAACTTGGTCAGAATCATCGCAGGTCCTCCCCGAGGAACGTGAACCTACCACCACACGAGCCCGACACCCTTGTATGCTGCGCAGCAAATGCTGCGAGTGGGCCTGTTGGTGGTCCTGGCCTTGCGCGCTGGCCGAGCCGGCCGCACTGACAAAGCTGGGTTCGAGAATGTGGTTGCAGCGTTCCTCACTAGTAATGTCTAAACGCGGTCTGGCAAGGTCAGCAGACCCGAATCCCCAGCAGTAATGGCCGATAAGAATCCATCCACTGCTCTCGCGCTCGTCAATCCGGTCGGCCTCGGTGTGGCCGCCGGTGCGGCGACGGTCGCGATCGCCCTGACGAACCCGCTCATCGGCGTCGTCGGGGGCGGTGTGTGGCTGGCCACGGTCGCGATCGATGCGATCCGGCGCAGCCGCAAGAAGAAGAAGCGCGCGGCCGTCTCGATCCCGATGATGAAGGATCCAGACGACATCGTCGATCCGACGACCCGCGCGGCGGTGCAGAAGATCCTCGCGAACAAGGCCGAGCTACAGAAGATCCTCGACGAGACGCCGGCCGACCTGCAGATCCACATCTCGAAGACACTCGGCTCGCTCGACGAGCTCGAGATGTACGCGGTTCGCCTCGTCGAACGCGCAGAAGACATCACGACGCACCTCTCGAAGATGAACCTGCCCGCGCTGGTCGCCGAGGTGAAGCAGCTCGCGACACGCGCCGCGGCCGCGAAGGATCCAGTGACGCGTCAGTCGTACGAAGAGGCGAAGCAGGCGCGGATGGACGAGATCCGCTCGCTCAAAGAGATCAAGACGACGAAGGATCGCATCGACGCAAATCTAATGCGCGTGGTCGCGGTGATGGGCGCGCTGCCGACGAAGGTGGTCCACATGCGCGCGCTCGACGCGCAGGCACTCGATCAGCTGTCGGGCGACATCTCGCACGATCTATCGGCGATCGGTGAAGAGCTGAAGACGAGCGAGGCCGTGATCAAGCAGCAACTGGTCGCGCAGTGAGCGCGCCCGTGAGCGACCGCAAGCTCGCCATTGCGATCGCGTTCGCCACAGCCGCCGTGCTGCTCACGATGGTCGCGGTCGGCATGACGACCGGCGCGACGCAGGAGCCGCACGAGCACTTCGCGGCACCCGATGCCTACGCGAAGTCGCTGCTCGCCGACGCGGGCCCGCTGCGCCTGATGTTCGCGCTCGATATCGCGTTCTGCGTGCTCTACACGGCGTTCTTCATCGCGTTCGCGCGCCATCTGCGCAACCTGTGGGCGTGGCTCGGCCTCGGCGCGATGATCGTCGTAGCCGTGCTCGACTTCGTCGAGGATCATCACATCGTGTCGATGCTCGAGAGCGCGGAGCACGGCATCCTGCCGGGCGCGGATTCGATCATGTGGCAGGCGACCGAGAGCGCGACGAAGTTCTCGATGTCGTATCTGTCGCTCGTGCTGTTCGGCCTCGCGATTCCACGTACGCGCACGCTCGGCTGGGTGCTCGCGATCTTCCTCACCGTCGGCACGCTGGTCTCGGCGGTCGTCGGGTACGCGGTGCCGCCGGACGTCCAGCCGTCGATCGAGAGTGGCCGGTGGGTCGGTTTCCTCGCCGGATTCGCGCTGGCGGTCGCCTGGCTGTGGCACGAACCTGACGCAACCTGACGTCGCGGCTGGTGTCTACGTGGCATGGGCCCACTCGACGTACGTGACGTGTCCGGCCGGCTGTGGCGCTGGCTCTGGTCCGTGCTCGCGGGCGCGCAGATCGCGGTCATCGTCGCGCTGGTCTTGCCCCAGCGCTCGTTGAACGGCTGGGGTGGTGGTGCGTTCGGCGGCGCAAATGCGCTGCTTGTCGCGGCGGGTGCGCTCGGCCTCGCGCTCGCGATCAACGCGCTGCTTGCCGCGCTCATGCGTAGACCACCGCGTGTCCGCATCCGGTTGCCGCGCGCAAGGCTCGTGCGCGGTCGCTGTTAGGACGCAGCACTCACGGTACCGAGACGACGGTCGCCGGATCGCTGGCCGCGGTCGAGCCCGCCTGCGCGGCCGCGGACACGATGAAGCCACCGCTCAAAGCATGCATGACGGTTTGTTCCGAGCAGGTCCCATCGATGCCGAGCGAAAAGCCAACGCTCTTGTCGCCGACGTCGGCCATCGTCTTGATCATCACGCCATTCGCGCCGATGTTGCCGCACCCGGGGACGACGAGGTCGATCGCGATCTGATCGCTCGCGACCGTCGAAGGCAGCGCGCTCGCAGGGTGCGCGACGCTTCGCAACGTGGCGTTGACGTCCGCGTCCACTTGCACGCTGGCGCGAATCCACATCGGCGCGGGTGCCAGGAACGAGCCCATCGAGGCCGGCGTCGTTAGCTCGACGGTAAGGACGTTGCTCGTACCCGACCAGTACGCGCGACAGTCGGTCCACGGCGTCGCTTGGTTGTCGACCTTGAAGTTGTTCACGACACTGCAGTCTGCGGTGTCGAGGAGAAACGGCTCGTTGCTCTTCACGCCACAGCCTGCGACGGCGAGGCACACCAGGACCATTCGCATGATTTCTCCTAAGACCTGTCAAGCAGTCTACCCGACGTTCGGTCGCAACCGGATGGCCACCGTCGTGTCTACGTGGCGTGCATGACCTCGATGTCCGCGATCTCGAAGGCCGCTTCGGCCGATTGGTCGCGGCGATCTCGATCGGCGCGATCCTCGCGGTTCCCATCGCCGCCCTGTTGCCGCAGGAATCGATGCGCGGCTGGGGCGCTGGCGCGTTCGGGCTCGCAAATCCGGTGCTCGTGATTGCCGGAGCGTGCGTGATCGCACTCGGCGTCAATGCGCTGCTCCACGCGACGCGGTCGCGTACGCCGCCGATTCGCGTGCCACGTGCGACCACGCGACGCCGCCGCTAAGCAGCAGCCGGCGGCGCGACCGACACGGTGAAGCCGACACGCGCGCCGCCGCCGGGGCGATCATCGATCCACGCGCCGCCTTCGTGCGCGACCGCGATCCGCGACACGAGGGCGAGACCGAGGCCGAGCCCACCGCCGCTCGACGGCACGAATGCACGAAACGCGTCGGCGCGGCGATCCTTTTGCACGCCGGGGCCAGCGTCATCGACCTCGATCGCGACCTGATGGCCGCGACGAACCGCGCGCACGGCGATCGCGCCGCCACCATGGACGCGCGCGTTGTCGAGTAGATTGGCGATGGCGCGACGGACGAGCGTCGGATCGACCTTCGCGTGCACGTCGCCAACCGCCTCGATCTTGTCGGGCGCGATGCCGGCGCTGTTCGCGACCTCGGCGATCAGCTCGCCGAGATCGAGCTCGCGGCGATCGAGGTTGCCGAACTCGAGCCGCGAGCTCGCGAGCAAGCGCCCGACGAGGTCGTCGAGCGTGACGATCTCTTTGTCGATCTCTTCGAGGACCTTCGGGTCCTTGGTATCGCGCGCGGTCTCGACGAGCACGCGCATGTGGCCGAGCGGCGTGCGCAGCTCGTGCGACACCGCCGCGAGAAGTTGGCGCTGATCTTTGATCTGCTGCTCGATGCGCGATGCCATGTCGTTGATCGCCGACGCGAGCACGCGCATCTCACCACGCTTCGACGTATGGAGCCGCGTATCGAGCTTGCCGTCGCCAATATCGCGCGCCGCCTTGACGACCATGAGCAGTGGCCGGGTCAGCCGCCACGACACCCAGCCCGACGTGATGGACAGCAGAATTGCCGGAAAGATGAAATGCCACCACGGGTGCGAGCCGACCCACTTCACGCCGGCGAGCACGCCGAACGCGAACGTGATCACGAACCAGCTGAAGATGCGGCGACGCATCTGCGCCTGGAGCCACCACGGCAGCCACGGCGATTTGCCCGGCTCGGTCTTCCACAGCTCGCGCTCCGCCTGGATCTCGCGCCAGCGGTCATGGCGCTGGTGACGACCATGGTGGCCGTGCATGTGGTGGCCATGCCGCATGCGATGGATGTGACGAATGCGACGCGCGTAGTCCTCGCGCGTCTCGCCCGCTCGCAGCGGAATGATCTCGCAGTTCCCGAGCTTCACCTTGCCGGTGACGCGCAGGCGCTTTTGCGGCGGCAGCGTCGGATCGCGATACGCATGGCTCGCGAGCTGCTGACCCGCCGCCGCGCTGCCACTGACCTGGACCTCTCCGCCGTCGCCATGGCCGTCGCGCGCGCCCTGCTCGACGTTCCCCATGATCGAATCGACATTGACGTCGACTGCGAGATCGCTGGGCACGATGATCTCGAGGTTACCCATTTTGACGTAGGCCTCGATCGTCGTGTCCGGGCCCATCTCCGCTTCGCGCAGATCGAGCTCCATGTTGCCAAAGCTGACGTGGGCCTCGACGAGCGCTGGCACTTTCCAGGCGCCACGGCGCTCCGACGAACCCATCACCGCCTTGATCTTCAGCGGCTCGCGGTCGAGCTCGGTCATTCGAACAGGCCTCGCGGGACTGGAATCACTTCGCAGCTCGCGAAGCGCACCTTGCCGGTCACGCGCAGTCGCCGCACGCCGGGCAGCCCGAACGCCATCGGCTCGCGGCCACCGTCGACGTTCGCCGCGATCGAGTCCATATCGATGTCGATCACGACGTCTTCGGGAACCAAGATCTCGAGGTTGCCGAGCGTGACGACCGCGTCGATCGTCGTGTCCGGGCCGAGATCGGCGTCGCGCAGATCGAGCTGCAGATGGCCGAGCGTCACGCGCGCGTCGATGCGCGCAGGAACTTTCCAATCGCCGCGGCGTTCGGTCGAACCGAGCAAAACGTTCACCGCGAGCGAATTCGTGTCTTCAGTCATGGGATTCTTCCTCATCGACCGTGCGCGCGAGCGTGTAGCCAACGCCACGCACAGTCCGGATCCGTGTTGCCGCGTCGTCGCCAAGCTTCTTGCGCAGACGCGAGATATGAACATCGACAGCGCGCTCGCCGACCGAGACGTCGCCTCGGCCCGCCAGCTCCATCAGCGCGCTGCGTGGAACCACGCGTCCTGCACGACGCAGTAGCGCGACCAATAGATCGATTTCGAGCCCCGTGAGCTCGACGGACTTGCCGTCGACCCACGCTTCGCGCGCACCGGTGTCGACGGTGATGCCGGCTGCGCTGAGCTTCTCGGCCACCGCTTCCGGCGCCGCACGCCTGAGCACCGCACGCAACCGTGCGAGCAATTCACGCGGCGAGAACGGCTTTGCGACGTAATCGTCGGCGCCGAGCTCGAGCCCGACGACCCGATCCGCTTCATCGCCGCGCGCGGTCAACATGATGACGGGAACGCGGTGGCCGGCGTCGCGGATCTTTCGAAGAACCGCGAGACCATCCATGCCGGGCATCATCACGTCGAGCAGCACCGCATCGAAGCTGCCGCCTTGCAGCTGACCGAGACCCGCCTGCCCGCCGCCGGCGTGCACCAGCGTCACGCCCTGCGGCTGCAGGTAGCCGACCAGCAGCTCGGCCAGTCGGGCATCGTCGTCGATCAGAAGTACGCGCACGGTGGGATCATCTCATCAGGAGGGTGTCGAGTCTGCTTTGCGTCGGCCTACCATTCAGACGCGGTACGGACCACCACCGTGATCGCCATGGCTGCGGCCACGCCACCACCCGCGATCCAGGATGTCGGCAAGCTGCTCGCGCTGCTTGTCGTCGAGGACGGCGTGGATGTTGCGGAGCGCGTCGAGCGCCGCGCTACGCATCTCACCGGTGGCGGTATCGACACGGCCGAGCACCGCGCCGAGCGCGGCATCATCGAGCGTGGGTGCGCGCACCGCCGCAGCGAGATCACCGCGACTGTCTTTCAGGTTGCGCTTCGCGCTGTGCAGCCGCTCGCGCAGCTTGTCCACCTCGTTGACGATCGCGCGCTCCTGCGCGGGCGACGCGTCGAGGTGCGAGAGCGCCATGTACAAGCCGCGCCGGCCGGGCCCGCCGCCGTGCCAGCCGCCATGCCAGCCGTGATGATGATGATGGTGCCAACCCCATCCGTAGCCGCGGCTGCAACGACGGGCTTTGCGAGCCGCGACAAAACCGAGGACGCCAAGTCCGAGTGCGAGACAAATCATGGGTTCGTTCCTTTCACCAGCTCAGGATGGAGAGCGCGTGTTTCGGAACCTGCAGCCGCAATATGAAGAAACCTTGCAGCGCGTAAGTGGCCGGCGTCCGGCCGGATTTCGGCCACGCCGTCCGCACCGCGGACCCTTGCGCACGCAACTCGCGAGAATCGCGTAGCCCAATTCTGGCGCGCGCCGTGCTGATGCGCGGCGGCATGGTCGCGCTCATCAAGTCAGCCACGCTCGTCGGCATCGATGCGGTCACGATCGACGTCGAGTGCGTGATCACGTCCGGGCAGTTGCCGGCGTTCAACATCGTCGGTCTGCCGACGACTTCCGTCAAAGAAGGTGCGGTGCGCATCCGAAGCGCGCTGCACTCGGTAGGTCACGACGTGCCGCAGAAGAAGGTCACGGTCAATCTCGCGCCCGCCGATCTGCGCAAGCCCGGCAGCGCGCTCGATCTACCGACGGCACTGTCGATCGTGATCGCAGACGGCACGTTCGATGGCTCGCTACTCGATAGCTTGCTCGTGCTCGGCGAGCTCGGCCTCGATGGCTCCGTCCGCGCAGTGCCCGGTGTGCTCGCCGCCGCGATGCTCGCACGCAAGCGTCGCATGCGCGGCATCCTCGTTCCGGATCGCTGCGCGGCCGAAGCGCTCGTCGTCGACGGCATCGAGGTCTACGGCGTTCGCCACCTGTCGCAGGTCATTGCGGCGCTCGCCGGTGAAGAGGAGCTGCCGCAACCGTCTTCGGCGAGCGGGCGACCTCGCAACCGCATATTCAGCGCGGATATGTCGGACGTGCGCGGTCAGGACTTCGCGCGCGCCGCGATCGAGATCGCCGTTGCAGGCGGCCACAACCTGCTGATGACCGGTCCGCCCGGCACCGGCAAGACGATGCTCGCCCGTCGCATTCCGAGCGTGTTGCCCACGATGACACGCGACGAAGCACTGGAGACCACGAAGATCTATTCGGCCCTCGGTCTCGCAGACGGCGGCTTGATCACCGAGCGGCCGTTCCGTGCACCGCACCACACGATCAGCGGCGCTGCGCTGCATGGCGGCGGCACGATGCCAAGGCCCGGCGAGATCTCGCTCGCGCACAACGGCGTGCTGTTCCTCGACGAGCTTCCCGAGTTCGCGCGCTACACGATCGAAGCGCTGCGCCAGCCGCTCGAGGAGCGTGCGGTCACGGTCAGCCGGATCAACGGCATGATCCGATTGCCCTCATCGTTCATGCTGGTCGCGGCATCGAATCCGTGCCCGTGCGGTTGGCTGCAGTCAGGCGTCCGCGAGTGCACGTGCTCGCGGTTCGCCGTCGAACGCTATCGCGCGCGCATGTCAGGCCCGCTGCTCGATCGCATCGACCTCCAGGTCTATGTGCGCCCGGTCGAGCTGAAAGTCCTGCGCGATCCGAAGCCATCCGAGAGCTCGTCGCGCGTCCGCGACCGCGTGATGCTCGCGCGCGAACGGCAGCTCGCTCGGCTCTCGCGGTTCGGGATCCGCTGCAACGCCGAGATGCCACCGAAGGTGCTGCGCGAAACCTGCCCGCTCGATGACGCGTGCGAGACGTACCTCAAAGAGCTCGTCGAGGTACGCCAGTCGTTGAGCGCACGTTCGATCGATCGTCTGATCAAGGTCGCGCGCACGATTGCGGACATCCTCGGCCAAGACCGCATCGATCGTGTCTGTCTGCGTGAAGCGGCTGATTACCGCGCGATCGATCCAACAGCCGACATCTTCGCCGCGCCTCCACCGCACGCGAGTGGCCGTCCGCTGATCGCGCGCGTCCGCATGAACGACGAGACAGCGACGGTCATCGTCGACAGCGACGACGACGGCTACGAGCCGTGGGCGCCTCCGCCAGAGCGCGAGTCGACCGACGCGGAACCGCCGCAGGTTGGGCATCCCGAACCGACGCCCGATGATCTTGCTGCCGCGACGCACTCGTTGCCACCGCTGCCGCCGCCGCCCTGACCGCGCCGGCCATCCGTTTCGCCGCCGGCATGTCGCCGGCGATCTGTCGTGCACTTCGAAAGGAACCTGTCATGACCCCGCTTGCCAACCGAATCTACAAACAGCTCGTCTCCCACGTTCGCCGCAAGAAGGCATCGATCACGTACGGCGAGCTTGCCGCCGCTGTCGACGTTCACCACCGCAGCCGCAAGCTGCACGCTGCACTTGGCGAGGTGACGAACGCGTGCCGCCACTCGCAGTTGCCGGCATTGCCCGCGATCGTGTGGCGCGCCGACGCGAAGCAGCCGAGCGATGGCTACTTCAAGGTCGCGCATCCGCGTGCGCACACCGATGAGGCGCGCGTCGCGGCGTGGGAGCGCGAGCACGCGCGCGTGCTGGGCGCGATCGAGCAATTTCCGACGAAGCTCGGCGAGTGAGTTGGACATTGCCGTGCTCGAAGCCAACCCATATGCTGGAGGAGATGCGCAAGACGATCTCGCTGGCCCAGCTCGCGAAGAACCCCGAGAAGATCGCGAAGGACATCGAGGCGTCCGGATCTACGTATCGCATCAGGCGTCCCGGCCGGAAAGCGATGCTCCTGGTGGGGCAGGACTATTTCGACAGCTGGGTTGCATCGCTGGAGTTCATCCAGCGCCATCCAAACTGGCGCGAAGAGCTGAAGCAGTCGGAGCTCGATTACAAGGCCGGCCTCTGCCGGCCGCTAGACGAGATTCTCGAGGAGCTCGGCCTCGATGAACGTCCGGCTAACACCAGGCGCCGAGGCGCAGCTCCGCGCACTGCCACCAATCGCCGCGCGAGCCGTCGCTGACGTATTGCGACAGCTGAAGGTTACGCCCCGACTCGGGCGACAGATGCAAGATGCCCTAGACCTCGGAGCGTTTTTCACGAAGCTCGTCATCGTTCGACGACGACGACGGTGGACGCTTCACATCGTCTATCGGGTCCGTGAAACCGAAGTGCTGGTGATGCACATCGATCCATCGTGGGTGCGACGTACAACTGTCGCTGATCGCTAATCGCTCAGCCTTCAGAGGCAGCACCGCAGCCACTGCAGAACTTCGCGCCCGCCGCGAGCTGAGCCCCGCAGCCGGTGCAGAACTTCTTTTGCGCCTGCGTCTGCACGACCGGCTTGCCGCAACTCGCGCAGAACTTGGCGCCGGCGGCGAGCCGCGCTTTGCAGTGCGGGCAGCCCGCGAGCATCTGCGCTTTCGGATCGAAGCCCTCGGTCTGATCGACGGCTTCCATTTTTTGGCGGGCTTGGTTCGCGGCGATGTGCGCTTGAGCGCTGGCGGCTTCTTCAGCGAGATCGGGGGCGCAGTTCTCGCAGAGCTGCTTGGCGTCGTTCCAGCAGACCTCGGGGCAGACCCAGATGCCGCAACGGGTGCACTGATGGAACTTCGGCTTGATCTCGTCGATGGCCTTCTTGAAGGCCTCGTCCCACCCCGCGCCGCGCAGGCCGTCCTTGAGGTGGTCAGCTGCGACGCCGGCACCCCACAGCTTGTTGCCGCCGAACAGAGCGCCCAGTCCCTTCGCGATCTTGGAACCGACACCGAGCGCGCTGGCCTGAAACGTCGAGCGATAACCATTCCCACACTTGTCACAGAAGAACTCGAACTGATAGCCCGTGTCGTTGCTGTGATCGCGATGGTTGCGAGTGAAAGCCGTTGCGCCCATGGAAGGCCAGGAGCATACCATCCGGCCATGGTGACCAGCCGCTGGCTTCTCGTCTCGTCGGTGCTGTGTGGGGTAATGGGTACTGCGCAGGCGCAACCCAAGCAGACGTTGCCCGCGATGGTCGGTGCGAACGAGCTGATGAAGGTCACGACACCGTCGGGGTTCGTCGATGACGTCGTCGCGTACGACAACCAGCGGTTGGCGTATGTCGTCGCGGATACGTCGACGAAGGCGGAGCTGCACGTCGTGCAGTTCGGCTGTGCAAAGTGCATCGAAGACAAGCAGGAGATCGTTATCGACCTGGCGGCGGTGACGCTGCGGCCGACGTCGCTGCGTCTGGTCGGTCAGCGCGCATTCGTGATCGGCGCGACCGAGGATGGCAATCAGATCGCAGCACTCATCGACTTCGCGAAGAAGGCGCCGCTCTACAAGCTCGGCCCGGCGACGCACGTCACGTTGATCACGCGCGACAGCAAGCCAGTCGTTGCGGTCCACAAGGCAAGCGCCACGAAGGTCGGAACGAAGCACGACGTCGAGCTGTTCGCGCTCGAGAACGGCAAGCGGGTTGCGAAGGGCAAAGCGTTCGAGCTCGACAAGGACACCGAGAAGAAGCTCGACTTCCGCGTCAATCACTGGAGCGATGGCTGGACGCGCGCGGGCGGCCTGAAGGGCGGCGACTGGAACAAGAAGGAGAACCAGCGCTCGCCCGACAG
Source organism: Kofleriaceae bacterium (assembly GCA_036274355.1). Classification (GTDB taxonomy): domain Bacteria; phylum Myxococcota_A; class Polyangia; order Haliangiales; family Haliangiaceae; genus JABFXX01. Next base: position 12,060 of record DASUFX010000366.1, read on the forward strand.
CGAGGCGACGTATGACCTGATCGCGGGCAAGTTCGTCGAGAACAAGCCGATCGGCGATCTGTTCGAGCAGCGCAAGCGCTATCAGATCTTGGCCGATGCGGGTGGTCAGCTCGACTTCTTCCGCATGAAGCCGGACAACACGGCGATCGAGATCTGGCGCAAGGGCGCGCTCGGCGCGATCACGCTCGACCAACCGTTGTCGCAATACGACGTGAAGTCGCTGCAGGGGATCATCCAGCCCGACGGTTCGGCGTGGATCGCGATCAAGGTCGATCCGGTGAACGCGGAGGCGGTCGCGCGCAAGAAGGCGGACCCCGAATACCTCGACGTGTTTCGCGTCGGCACCGACGGCAAAGCGACGCGCAAGGCGCGCATTCTCGCGAAGGGCGTCAAGCACCGCTTCGGCGTCGTCGACAATTACTTCTGGCTGCTCGAACGGTCGACCGGCTTCGACCGCGGTGGCCGCGTGCTGACCGTCTACCAGATCAGCGCTTAGACGTACGCGCCGAGCGCGAGCGCGATCTCGGCCGCAACCTGTGCGTTGTTGCGTGCGAGCGCCTTGTTGGCGCGAACCGATGCGCCCGCCGTAGCATCGGCGAGCTGCGCGAGCAGGTGCGGCGTCAGCGCCTTGCCGGTGATGTTCGTGGTGCGCGCGGTGCGCAATGCATCTTCGATCGCGCTCGCGATCAACCGCTCGTCGAGCGACGCCTCAGCCGGAATTGGATTGCAGACGAGCACACCACCGCCGTCCAGCTCGCGCCAGTGACGGCGCAGGATGTCGGCGCAGTCTCCCGGCGTGCCCGTGAAGTGCTCGAGCCGAATGCCGGAGCGAACGGTGTAGAACGCCGGCATCTCGTCGGTGCGATAGCCGAGCACGAGCACACCGAGCGTCTCCATCAGCTCCATCGTGCGCGGCAGATCGAGAATGGCTTTCGCGCCGGCCGACACGACCGCGATCGGCGTCTTCGCGAGCGCGATCAGATCGTGCGAGACATCGCCCGCGTCACCGCGATGCACACCGCCGATGCCGCCGGTCGCGAACACGCGAATGCCGGCGCGCGCCGCGATCACGCTGGTCGCGCTGACCGTGGTTGCCGCGCTCTTCCGGCGAGCGAGGTGAACGGCGAGATCGGTCGCGCCCGCCTTCGCGAACGTGCTGCCTTGCTGCGCGATGCGCTCGAGCTGTGCGCTCGACAGACCGACGCACGGCCGACCGTCGACGACGGCGATATGCGCCGGCACCGCGCCCGCCTCGCGCACGATCTTCTCGAGGTCTTTCGCGAGCTCGAAGTTATCCGGCCACGCCATGCCATGCGCGACTAGCGTCGACTCGAGAGCGACGATCGGTCGCTTGTCGACACGCGCTTCGGCAACCTCGGGTGAAAGCACCACGTCCAGCACGCGCCGATTGTAAATCGATCAGCGCAGCTCGAACTCTTTACAAAACGCGACTTCGGTCGGAATTGCGCCAGTCTCGGGATCCTTCGCATCCAAAGGCCAGCGCCGTTGGCCTTCATCGGGCCAATCGTGCCAACACTTCTGATCTTTTTCGTTCCAGAAGAAGCAGTGGCAGCACGCAGAGCGCAGCTCGAACCGCTTCGCCTCGTCGATCAGCTGCTGGGTCAGCGGGAACTTCACGGGTGATGTTTGGCCGGCGCCGCCGACCCTGCCGAGCCCGTGCCGCCGTCGTCCTTCATCGCGTTGTAGCCAGCTTCGATACCGCGCTTGATGCGGCCCGCTGCCGGCCCCGCCTTCTCCTTCACGCCGTCCTTCAGCTCCTGCGCTTCTTCGGTGTGCCAGATCGCGCGCACGTGACCGAAGAAGGTGCGATTGCCGAGCTTGACCGTCGAGCCCAGGAACACGAACCCGCCGATGAGAGCGAGCCAGATGAGCAATCGGATCACGCCCGGAGTCTAGCCCGAAAAATCTGCCGCGCCCCCTTTTCGCTCGGCGGCCGAAACCACGAAGCGCCGCCCGTCACACGAGCGGCGCTTTTGAAGCAATGCTCGCGAGTTAGTCGGTCGCGCGCTTCAAGATGAGGAACGCGACGCGGCGGTTCTTCGCCCACGCCTTCTCGTTCGACTCGCGAATCAGCGGCTGCGTCTCGCCGTAGCCCTGCGAGGTCAGTCGCTTCTCGTCGACGCCCTTGCCGACCAGGTAGTCCTTCACGGCCTTCGCGCGGCGATCGGAGAGGTCGAGGTTGTACGCGTCGTTGCCGCGCTCGTCGGTGTGACCTTGGATCTCGATGAGCGAGATGCTCGGGTTGCCCTGCAGCGTCGCCGCGACGGCGTCGAGGATCGGGTACGACTCCTTCTTGATGATCGCCTTGTCGTACTCGAAGTAGATCATGTCGAGGATTTCGATCGACGTGTCGGTGACGACGACGCGACCACGATCGGGGCAGCCGTCCTCATCCTCGAAGCCGTTGTATGTCTCCGGCTCGTTCGGGCACTTGTCGTCCTTGTCGAGGATGCGGTCCTTGTCGTTGTCGAGATCGGGGCAGCCGTCTTCGTCTTCGAAGCCGTCCTTGTCTTCCGGATCGTTCGGGCACAGATCGTCGACATCGAGGATGCCGTCCTGATCGTTGTCCGGATCGGGGCAGCCGTCTTCGTCCTGGAACTGATCGAAGTCCTCGGGATCGTCGGGGCACTTGTCCACGTCGTCGAGGATGCCGTCGCCGTCGCGATCGTTCTTGTTGCCTTCGGGGCAGCCGTCTTCATCCTGGAAGCCGTCCTTGTCCTCCGGGATGTTGGGGCACTTGTCGTCCTCGTCGAGGATGCCGTCGCGGTCGTTGTCGGGCTCGGGACAGCCGTCCTCGTCCTCGAACCGATCGTAATCCTCGGGATCGTCGGGACACTTGTCCACGTCGTCCTTGATGCCATCGCCGTCGCGGTCACCGATGTTCGGCTCGAACACGATGCCGATGAACGCGCGCACGTCCGGGTTCGCGCCCGTCTCTTGCTTGCGGAGCAGGCCGGTGCCAGCGCCGAGCGAGAGGAACGAGTTGCGCGCGAGGTAGAGCTTCACGCCGCCGATGGCCTCGAGCGGGAAGTAGTTGTCGTTGCCGGACGCGATCGGAATCGCGCCGTGCAGCTCGGCAACAACGTCGAACTTCTGCACCGAGATCGCGTACGCGAGCCCCAGGCCGATCGGAATCTCGGTGCCCGCAGTCAGCGAGTCGTTCGTCGCGGGCGCGCCCATCACACCGCTATCGGTGAACGTCACGTTCTGGCGAATACGAACGCCGCCGTTCAGCGCGACGCGGAACTCGCCGCGACGACCGAACTCCTTGTCGAGGATGCCCATGATCTGCGGCACCGCCTTGGTGTCGCCGAGCCACTTGCCCTTCTCGGAGACCGTCGGCAGGTAGACGCTTGCGATGACGCCGAGGCCGAGATGCGGCGGCCGGCTCGTCTTGAGAAATCGCGTCTTGAAGTGAAGGCCGACGTTGCCGATGCCCTGACCATCGAGCTTGTACTCCTGGTCGTCGTTGCCGCCCGGCATCATGTCGGCACCGAGGCTGTTCGGTCCGCGATCGCCGGACATGATCACGAACGGAACAGAGGCGCCGAACTCGAGCTCGGCTGGTCCCGCCTTCAAACCGAACGCTGCGATCAGCGTCGCGGTGATCATGTTGTTGACCTGGTAGCAGGGCGCGCCCGTGCCCGCGCTGCACGTGTCCGGGTCGCCGAAGCCCAGCATCTTGTAGCCCCAGTCGAGGGCACCGAGGCCGAACGAGAACTCCTTGTTGCCGAGCACCTGCGATGCGTTGACCGTCAGGTAGCCGCGCGAGTCCATCGCCGGTTTGAAGGTGTCGAGCGGAACGTCACCGCCCGCCGTCTGCGCCGACGCTGACGTTGCCAGCGCGAGCACGAGTGCCACCGAACCAAGAGATCGCCGAAAAGTAGAAAGCACAAGGCCTCCAGACATGTAGCCTCCGAGCTAGTGCACCCAGGCTCTGCCCTGGTTACACCAACCCGATCCCCCGGGTCAAACAAGCGGCATAACAGAGTTTTCCACCCGATCACATTCCCGTTCGAACGCGATGCGGTCCGGCCGGTCCGCGGGGACGACGACCGGCACCCCGGACATCCAGTTCACGGTGACCCGCATCGACGACCGGCACCCGGACACCCAGTTCGACCGCGCGCCAGTCGGCGCTCTACGGCAGGTAGTCGACCTTTTGGCGGATGCAGATCTGGGCGAACTTTTGCTGCTGCGCCGCCGTGAGCTGCTTGTAGTAGTACTTCGCCTTCGGCGAGTTGCTGCTCGAGCACGCTTCCATGAACGCGAGCTGGATGACGTACGGATCGCGTTTGCACTTGAGCGACATCTCGAACCGCGACAGCGCGGCCGCGTGCTGGCCCATGTTGATGTTCTGCATGCCCTCTTCCTTGAGGGCCTCGGCGTCGCAGTTCGCCGGCGGCGTCACCTGGACCTGACCGGTGCCGCAGCGCGGGTCGCCGCCGTTCTTGGCGCAGAACTGCTGCTTGCACGCCTTCGAGTTGTCGACGAGCTTGTCCGAGCAGTCCTTCTCGACCGGTGGCGGCGCCGAACACTTCTCTTTGAGCACGGCCGCAGCGGCCTTCGGGCCACCCTTGTCGCGCGCTTCGCCGACGAGCTTCTCGATCTGATCGCACTTGTTGCTGCGCTTCAGCGCGAGCGCTTCGTCGTGGTAGCGCGACACCAGGTCGCCCTCGAGGTCGTCGACCATCTTCTCGGCCGGGCCGCGATACACGGAGCCGTCCTCGATCTGCGCCAGCTCCTTGCGGGAACGGGTCAGGTCGTTCTTCTTCACCGCGTCGGAGATGCGGCCGACCGTCAGCTCGTTCTCGAGCTCCTGCTTGTATTGCGCCTTGAGCGTCTTCGCGAGCTTGCCGTCGTGCTGCTGCAGGCGGTCCGCGCAGCTGTTGGCGTCGGTCCATTTCTTCTCGGCCGCGAGCTGCTTGCACTCGACCGCGATCGAGCCCGCCAGGTCGTTCGCCGGCGGCGTCACGGTCTGGTTCGAGCCGTCGGGATTCTCGGGCGTCTGCACCTGGG